>JAFEBQ010000047.1 GCA_018242585.1 Planctomycetota bacterium | reverse complement strand
ATCGAATTAGTCGACAAGGCCGTTCCTAGTTGCTAGTGAAGGCAAAGAAGTTGCTGGTTGCTAGTGTGCTGATTGACGTCGGGGATGGTGTCTTCGCCTTTACTAGCAACTAGGAACTAGCAACTAGCAACTTTTAAGTTACTTCCTTCCCACCAGCGTGTGAAACCGCTGAATCAAGTCCCGCGTCACGGGACCTGGTTCGCCGCGGCCGATCGTGCGGTTGTCGAGTTTGACGACTGGGATCACTTCGGCGGCGCTGCCGGTCAGGAAACATTCGTCGGCAATGTAAACATCGTGCTTCGTGAGCGTGATCTCGCGGACGTTCAGCCCGGCCGCCACGCCCAGTTCCATCACGGCATTGCGGGTGATCCCTTCCAGAATTCCCGCATCGATCGGCGGGGTCAGCAGGTCGCGCCCGCGGACCAGGAAGATGTTGTCGCCGGTACACTCGGCCACTTCGCCGCGCGTGTTCAGCATGAGCGCTTCGCTGCAACCAGCTTGCAGCCCTTCGAGCTTGGCCAGAATGTTGTTCAGATAGTTCAGCGACTTGATCCGCGGGCTCAGCGCCGCCGAGTGGTTGCGAACCACGCTGACGGTGACGATGGCCAATCCCTGTTCGTACATTTCCTTGGGATAGAGCGTGATGCTGTCGGTGATGATGATGATTTGCGGGTCGCTGCACTTGTTGGGGTCGAGCCCCAGGCTGCCCGAGCCGCGTGTGACGACCAGCCGGATGTAACCGTCCTGGATGTTGTTGGCCTTGAGGGTGTCGTTGACGGCCTTGCCGAGCGCGGCCGGCTCCATGGGGATCTTCAGCAGGATCGCGCGGGCCGAGTTGTACAGCCGGTGCAGGTGTTCTTCCAGGCGGAAGACGCGGCCGCTGTAGCTGCGCATTCCCTCGAACACGCCGTCGCCATAGAGCAGGCCGTGGTCGTACACGCTAATCTTGGCGTCGGCCTTGTCGTAAAGCTGGCCGTTGATCCATATTTTTAGAGACATGATCCGTACTTGGGTTCCGTTCCTGAGTGGGCGTGCGTCGGAAAATCGACTGCCCAATATACGTGAAATGACACCCGCGCGGGGCAAAAGTTCGCCCGCGTCGCACAGCCAATTCTAGGCGGCGGTTTCGAGCTGGCCTTCGACCAGGCGAACCGTCCGATCGGCCTGGCCGGCAATCGTCAGGTCGTGCGTAACCATCACAATAGTGAGGTTTTGCGACTCGTTCAAGGACCGCAGAATGTCGAGGATTTCTTGCCCCGTCTTGCGATCCAGGTTGCCGGTCGGCTCGTCCGCCAACAGGACATTTGGCTGGGTGACCAACGCCCGGGCGATGGCCGCCCGCTGCATTTCACCGCCGGAAAGTTCGCGCGGCTTGTGGCGTGCGCGATGCCCCAGGCCGACGAGTTCCAGCAGCCGCAACGCCTCGGCACGGTGCTGCCGACGCCGGGACCAATAGCTCAGCACGCCATCGCGAATCATCAGCGGCGACAGAATGTTCTCGAGCGCGGTCAGCTCGGGCAGCAAGTGATAGAACTGAAAGATCATTCCAAAGTTGCCATTCCTCAGGCGGTCGCGCGCCCGCGAGGGCAAGTTGTCGATCCGCTTGTTCTGAAAACGAATCTCGCCGGCGTCCGGGGCGTCGAGCGTGCCGAGCAAGTGCAACAGCGTGCTCTTGCCCGAGCCGCTGCTGCCGATGATCGACAGGAACTCCGACTCGTGAACGTGCAGGTCAACGCCGCGAAGGACCGGAATCTCGGCTTGGCCTTTGCGGTAGCTTTTGCGCAGGGCGGTGGCTTCGAGCACGCGCGGCAGCAGGGTGCGCTTGCCGCGCTGTGGCGCTAGCTTGGTGGCCACTTGCGCACCGACGTGTACATCGGCCGCCGTGGTTGTGGACGAGAGCGAGTTATTCATAGCGCAGCGCCTCGACAGGATGAAGTCCCGCAGCCCGACGGGCCGGCAACACGCTGGCCAGCACGGCGATGCCAATCGCGCCGACGATGATCCAGGTGATGGTGTTCGGGTCGACGATGGTCGGTATCTGATAGAAGTAGTAAATCGACGGATCGAACACCTCGCGCCCGGAAATCAAACTGAGCACGTGGGCGATCTCGTTGATGTTCCAGACGAACAGCAGGCCGAGCACCATTCCCATGCCCGCCCCGACCGCGCCGAGCGACAGTCCGTAGCCGAGGAAGATGCCCATGATGCCCGAGGCCGACGCGCCGAGCGATTTCAAGATGCCGATGTCGCGGGTCTTTTCCACGACGATCATGTAGAAGATCGCCAGGATGCCAAAGCCCGCCACCGCGATGATCATGAACAGCAAGACGTTCAGGATGGCGGTTTCCATCTTCACCGCGGCCAACAGCGCGCCTTGCTTGTCGCGCCAGGTGCTGACGGCAAACAGCTCGGGCGGAAAGTGCTTGCGAATCTTGTCGCGAACCGCGTCGCCGTCGACACCCGGCTTGAGCTTGATCTGGATGCTCGTGGCGTAACGGACTCCGGTGCCCGGATCGACCATGCCGCGCAGCTCTTGCAGCCGCTTGATCGGCACAAAGACGAAGCTGGCGTCGTACTCGCTCATTTTGCATTCGTACAAGTCGACCACGGTAAATGTGCTGTCGACGGCGCGAGGGGGCGTGCCCGAGGTGGGGAAGGTCAGCTTCACATCCTCGCCGGGCATGACCAGGAATCGCTCCTCGCCCAACTCGTCGCGGAAGGTGGCCAGGGCGATGCCTAGGACCAGCCCGGTGTGCTGCTCCTTGGCCATGTCGAAGGTGTGGCCTTGCTCGGCCTGCTTGACGGGATCTTCCTGACGCACGGCGAACGGGTCGGCTTGCGCGTCGGCCACGGGGGCCGGGTTGGCGACAGCCTGCTCGGCCATTTGTCGTTTGCGCTGCTCGTCGGCCCAGCGTTTGTGCTCGGCCACGCGGCGGCGGTGTTTCCAACCGGCCTCGGTCAGCGCCGGGCGTAACTGGCCGGGCGTCTGGTTCTCGACACCGCGGGCGTCGTAGCCAGCGTCGCGGAGCAGAAAGTTCATCGCCTCGCGATTGGCTGGGTGCTGCAAGAACTTGCCAAAGTCGCCGGCCTCGGCTTGGGTCTTTTCGTCCACGCCAACCAATTGCACGGGGCGCGTGATCCAATTGCCGCCGTACGTGAAGCTGAGCATGGCGGGGACGGCCACGGTCGGCGTCATGCCGGCGATTTCGTCGCCCGCGATTTCACGCAGCCGGGCCATGTACCAGTCGGGGTCGGGAAACCCGTCGAGGCCGTGCGACTCGACGACCAGGTCCGAGAGAATCGCGTGGAGCCGGAGCTGCATCTCGTGCGAGAAGCCGGCCATCACGCTGTTGACGACGATCATCGTCGCCACGCCGAGCGTGACGCTGACGATCGAGGCCAGGGCGATCCATCGCGTCCGCAAATACCGCCAACAAATCAGCAGCTTGTACATCGACCCATCCTTGGGTTCAGTAGCTCATTAAATTCCGCCACGGAGGCACTGTGGCACGGAGGCTTACACGGAGTTTTTTGAGGGGAGTTTTATCTAGAGCACTCGTCGCGTGATTCCATCTTTTAGCTTGGCAACTTGGAAATTGATCAACAGTCCTACCTTCAGGCCACTTAGGCGGAGATAGGTCAGTAGTTGTGCCTCATGCACTGGGACGATCTGGTCAACACATTTGATTTCAATGACGACTGCTTCGGCGACGACCAGATCGAGCCGATAACCTTCCTCCAGCGTCAAACCCTTGTAGTCAATATGTAGGGGGACTTGTGTCTCAAAGCTCAGATTCCGCAATGACAATTCGCGGCACAGGCAACGCTCGTAGGCACTTTCCAAGAGCCCAGGCCCAAGCAAGCGGTGAACTTCAATCGCGGCAGCAATGATTTCACCAGTCAGCTCCTCATGGACCAACATCGCCAACCTCTTTGCTCTCTCTTTCCCCCTCAATTCCCTCCGTGCCAACCTCTGTGTCTCAGTGCCTCCGTGGCGAGATCTATTCCGCCTCGTGCCGGAGTAACGGAAACAAGATCACATCCCGGATCGTTTGGGCGTTGGTCAGCAGCATCACCAGCCGGTCGATGCCAATGCCCAGGCCGCCCGCCGGGGGCATGCCATAGCGCAGCGCGCGGATGAAGTCGTGGTCCATCTTGGCCATCGAGTCTTCCTCGCGCTGCCCATCGAGTTGCGTGCGGAACAGCTTGTCCTGCAGGTCCGGGTCATTCAACTCGGTATACGCGTTGGCCAGCTCCATGCCGTGAACGAACAGCTCGAACCGCTCGGCCACGCTGGGGTCGCTGGCCTTGCGCTTGGTCAATGGACAGATGCTGGCCGGATAATCGATCACGAAGATCGGCCCAGCGAGCGCCTCTTCGACCGTGGCTTCGAAGACTTCGCTTTTGACCACGTCGGCGTGTTTGCCGGCCGTGTCGATGCCCAGCTCGATCGCCTTCTTGTGGACCGCGGCCGCGTCGTGCGGGTCGACGCCCGCGTGCTCGGCGAACAAATCGTTGTACGTGCGACGCTGGAACGGGGGCGTAAAGTCGACCGTCTTGCCTTCCCACTGGACCTGCATCGGCTGCCCAGTCGACTTCAGGGCGTTGCAGATGATCTGCTCGGTCAGGTCCATCATCGCCCGATAGTCGCCATAGGCCTGGTACAACTCGAGCATCGTGAACTCGGGATTGTGCCGCGGGCTGATTCCTTCGTTGCGGTACACGCGCCCCAGCTCGTAGACCCGTTCCATGCCGCCGACCATCAGCCGCTTCAGGTGCAGCTCGAGCGCAATGCGCAGGTAAAGCTGCATGTCGAGCGCGTTGTGATGGGTCTTGAACGGTCGCGCCGCGGCGCCGCCAGCAATGGCGTGGAGCGTCGGGCCTTCGATCTCGACGAATCCATTGCCGGCCAAGGTCTGGCGGATCGAATGGATGATCTTGGTGCGATTCAAGAATCGATCGAGCGACCCGTCGGTGTAGATCAGGTCCAAGTAACGCATCCGCTGCCGCAACTCGGGATCGACCAGCCCGTGATGCTTCTCGGGATGCGGCTCGACGCTCTTGGTCAGGAACGTGATCTTGTCGGCAAAGATCGTCAGCTCGCCCGTGTTGGTGCGGCGCAGCTCGCCGTCGACGCCGATCAGGTCTCCCAGGTCCAAGCACTCGACGACGGCCCAGCCTTCGTCGCCGATTTGCGAGCGGCCGATCATCACCTGGACCTTGCCGGTCCAGTCGCGCAGGTCGAGGAAGTGAAGTTTCCCTTTGTTTCGGTGCAGGACAATGCGCCCCGCGGCGCGCACGCGCGGCCCGGTCTGGTCGGCGTGTCGTTGACCTTCGACCAACGGCTGAACGACGATCTCTCCTTCGCGCGCGCGAATGTCGCCGATCCGTTGATGATCGTCGAAGCGCTGCCCCCACGGGTCGACTCCCAGGGCTTCGAGCTTGCGCAGCTTCTCGCGGCGCGACGCTTCGTGGATGCCGGGCGTGGCAGGCGATTTGGGTTCGGACGGCTGTTCGGTCATGGGTCTCAAACGATGGGCAAGGGCGATCAAAGGTGCGTGCTGCGAGCGCAGACAACCGCGCGCCACACTCGAACATTCCGCCGAGCGCCGCCGGTCGCGCACAGTAACTCCAAGGGACGCAACATTCTTGGAAGATTTGCGCGGCTGGTCAACGCCAGTTAAAAGGACGGGCGGCGGGCAGCCCGAGGGTTCGCGCTAACCGCTGAATTGCCGCGCTTGGGCCATGATGTCGACGCCGAGTTGCTTGCTCCACGCGGCCATCAGACGCGCAAATACTGGCCCCGGTTGGCCTTTGCCGATTGGCCGACCGTCGAGGGCCACGACCGGCAGCACACAGAATGGCGTGCTAGTGAGCAGGACTTCATCGGCCCCGGCCAGTTCCGCCGGCGTCAACGTGCGCTCGTGAAACGTCAGGCCAGTCGCGGCGGCCAGCTCCTCGACGACCGCCAGGCTGATACCCGGCAAGATCGTCTTGCGCGGTGGCGAGACGATTTCCTTCGCGCCGAAGACTGCCAGCACGTTGACCGTCGGTGTCTCGCTCACGTTCCCGGCGATGTCTAGCAGCAGGGGCCGACTGCCGGGTTCGCGCTGTTGGGCGTCTTGCTCGGCCAGGTAATAGTGCATCCGGCTGCGGCATTTCAACTCGGCGGGCCAGCATTCAGTTGGAACCTGACGCCAACGGCTGGTGACAAGCCGATCGCCGGTCGCGTATTTGTCGGCCCAGCGGGCAAACGGCAGCGGAAACGTCGTCATGCCAAACGTCGGGCCAATCGATGCGTGACCGGGCTGCTGCGCGTTCAAACCGGGCGTCACGAACCAGGTCATTTGCAGATCGTGACCTGTCGGCAATAGGCGGTGATTCAACTCAGCTAGCTCGGCAGCCTGGGCCAGCCAGCGATCCGCCGCCAGCGGCAACTCGAGCCCCACGATACGCAGCGAGCCGAGCAGCCGCTGCAGGTGTTCCTCGGGCTGGAACAGTCGACCGGCGAACGTGCGCAACTGCTCGCTGACCGTCACGCCGAGGGTGAAGCCCTGGTCTGCCAGCGCAATCGACGCTTGCGAGGCAGGGACAAGCTGGCCATTGATGAATCCGGTGGGTTCCGACATGGTTTCCAGTATGACCCGACGACGCTGTCATTGCACGCGGCCGGCGGGAAGCCGCGTGAAGAACGCCTTGCCACGAACGCGATTCCACGATTTTGCGCGACCGATTGACCTCGGCGCACGCCGCGGAAATCAGCATGATACGCCCCCCAAATTGTTGCCCGGGTTCACAACCTTCCGGTGGAACGAACCGCCATGCTCCGACCGCGCACGTCAGTGCTGCCATTGCTCGGCATCGTAACGGCCCTTGGCTGGGCGATGTGCTGGGCCGGCGCGCTGCAGGCCGACGATGTGCCGTCGCTGTTGATGCGCGCGTATGAGCAAGGGACCGCCGCGACCAACGCCGCGCAAATGACCGACGCCATCGGCGTGACGCGCGAAGCCCTGGAAGGGGAACTCTCGGAGACCGATGCCAAGTACGGCCGGCATTTGCTGGCCTGGCAGTTGACGCGCCGCGGACGCATGGCGCTCGAAGCCGCTGGCGACGCTGACGGGGGCAAACGCCAAGCGGCGCTGAATGATTTCAACGAGGCGATTGCCGCCGATCCGACCTACGTCAACGGCCGGCTGGGCCGGGCTGTCGCACATCAACGATTGGGTCAGTGGGGCGCGGCTTGTGATGATCTGCGCGTGGCGCTGCAACAGGCCCCGGAAGACCCCACCGTGCTGCGGGCCGCGGCCTGGTTGCTGGCGACCGCGCCCGATGAACGATTTCGCGATGAGAAGCTGGCCCTGGCGGCGGCCCAGCGAGCGGTGGAACTTGCCCGAGAACGAGACTTCCGGTCGTTGGACGTGGCGGCCGCTGCCCAGGCGAACGCAGGCAACTACACCGAGGCGGCGCGACTTGGGCATCGGGCCATCCAAATGTCCCGTCAGTCGGCCACCCCTGCCGAACAGGCGGCCATCTCCCGCCGGGTCGAGCGGTATCACCGCCAGTTGCCCTATCGTCAGGCTCCCGTCGCCGGGAGCGAGACCCCAAGCGAGCCATCGACAATCAACGAAGAACCCGAGTCCGCCGTTGCGCAAGACATTGGCAAGAAACAAGTTAAGCGCTAGCAGCAGGCTTCCGATCGAAAGCCCTGGCCGATAGGCCGACGTACCACCCTGCGGCCATGTTCCCCCGGTTCCCCCAAGTTTTTCGCCCGGGCGAGGCGGGGGCCGTGAATTTGGCCTTTGCTAAACGGTAAAACCGACTAGGATTAGCGTTAAGTCTGCCCCGCACGCGCCGCCCAATGATGAAGACGGCCCGCTGTGCGATCATCGCCGCCTGACAGACACCGCCGCCTGACAGACACTGACAATCAGGTCGATTGGCCGGACAGTAAACCTACCCAGACAGTACACGGCTTTCCCAAGCCACGTGCTGGAAGGGAGTTACCGGCTCCGAGTTCGCTGGGCTTTGCCCGCGGGCGTAACACCTGGATTTGTTTGAGTTTCAAGGTGGCGGCTTAGTCGCGTCGACCGGTCGCGGCAGGTGAAGACGACCGGACGGTGATCGGCAGTGAGTGATCGGCAGGCTCGTAATTGGCCGTGACGAATGGTTCCGGGGGGTCGGTGCAAAGGGGGTGCCCCTTGGCTGGCCCGGAATAATTAGTCGGTCCTCAAAGCGTTTGGCTTTGCCATCAAAGTCAGCGGCTGAGGGGACGTCTGGCCCGAGGGTCTTGGTGATGGATCGCCTGGCCTGAACCGGTAGCAGTCCAGCAGGGGGTGGTGTTCGAGCCGCAGCCGCTTGAGGGCTCGCCGCAAGCGAGACTTGGCCAGGCGTGCGATTCGTGCATCGCTAACCGCGGCTGAACCGTTGACCGTCGGTCCCGTAATGCAGCAGTGATCAGACAACCAACTTAATTTCGCTCAATTCATAGTCGCTGGGTTTTGTCGTACGAGGATTTCGCCATGGATCTGTCGCGGTTACGTAACATCGGGATTTCGGCTCACATCGACTCGGGTAAGACCACCTTGAGCGAGCGAATCCTGTTCTACGCGGGTCGCATTCACCGCATTAACGAAGTGAAGGGTGACGGCGACGGCGCGACCATGGACTATATGGACCTGGAACGCGAGCGCGGCATCACGATCACCAGCGCCGCCACCAGCTTGCAATGGACCGACAAGGCCGGCAACCCGCACTTCGTCAATCTGATCGACACCCCGGGCCACGTCGACTTCACGGTCGAGGTCGAACGCAGCTTGCGCGTGTTGGACGGCGCCGTGCTGGTGCTGTGCGCCGTGGGCGGCGTGCAAAGCCAGTCGATGACGGTCGACCGCCAGATGAAGCGTTACCACGTGCCCCGGTTGGCGTTCATCAACAAGATGGACCGTACCGGCGCCAATCACGATCGCGTCGTCAAGCAGTTGCGTGAAAAGCTCGATTGCGACGCCGTGCTCATGCAATGGCCCATCGGCAAGGAAGACAACTTCCTCGGCATGGTCGATCTGATCACGCGCCAGGCGTATTACTTTGACGGCCCCAAGGGTGAAACCGTCCGGGTCGAGGAATGTCCCGCGGACCTGGTCGAAACCGTCAATGAACAACGGCAGCAGATGCTCGAATCGCTGGCCATGTACAGCGACGAGATGATGGAACTGATGCTGGCCGAAGAAGACGTGCCCGAAGAGTTGATCCACTCGGTCATTCGCTCGGCCACGCAAAGCCAGAGCCTGACGCCGGTGTTCCTGGGGACCGCTTACAAGAACAAGGGTGTGCAGCCGCTGCTGGACGCCGTGGTCCGCTACTTGCCTTCGCCGCTGGATCGGCAAGTGAAGGCCAAGAGCCACGAGAATCCGGACGAAGCGTTCGAGTTGTCGCCAGACCCGTCGCGGCCGTTCGTGGGCATGGCGTTCAAGATCGTGGAAGACACCTACGGTCAGTTGACGTTCATGCGCATTTACCAGGGGACCGTCAACAAGGGTGACATGCACTACAACCAACGCACCGGCCAGAAACAGCGCTTCAGCCGCATCGTGCGGATGCACGCCGACAAGCGCGAGGAAATCGACTCGGCCTGCGCCGGCGACATCGTGGCGATCATGGGCATCGACTGCGCCAGCGGCGATACCTTTGCCGCCGAGACCAAGTACTGTGCGCTGGAAAGCATGTTCGTCGCCGAGCCGGTGATCAAGATGGCCATCACCCCGGTGAACCGCGACGGCGCGGATCGCTTGGGCAAGGCCTTGCACCGCTTTACCAAGGAAGACCCGACCTTCCGTGTGAACACCGACGAAGAGACGGCCGAGACGCTGATCGCCGGGATGGGCGAGCTGCACTTGGAAATCTACGTTGAGCGCATTCGCCGCGAATACAAGGTCGAAGTCGAAGTCGGCGCTCCCAAGGTCAGCTACCGCGAGTCGCCGACCAAGGACATCGAGTACGACCACAAGCGCAAGAAGCAGACCGGTGGTTCGGGCCAGTACGGTCACATCAAGGGGAAGCTCGAATGCTTACCGGAAGACTCGGCCGAGCAATTCGTGTTTGAAGACAACATCGTCGGCGGCCGCATTCCGAAGGAATATATTCCCTCGGTCGAAAAGGGCTTCCGCGCGTGCCTGGCCAAGGGTCCCTTGGCCGGCTATCCGCTGGTCGGCCTGAAGGCCGTGCTCGAGGACGGCTCGTACCACGACGTCGACAGCTCGGACATGGCGTTCCAATTGACCGCGCAAGAGTGCTTCCGCGAATACTTCATGAAGATGAAGCCGGCGCTGCTCGAACCGATCATGAAGGTCGAAGTCGAAGTGCCGAACCAGTTCCAAGGTCCGGTCGTCGGCGAATTGAACAGCCGCCGCGGCATGATCGTGTCGACCGACATGCAGGGGAACACCTGCGTGATCATCGCCGAAGTGCCGCTGTCGGAAACATTCGGCTACTCGACCGACTTGCGCAGCCTGACGCAAGGGCAGGGGACGTTCACGATGGAATTCTCGAAGTACCGCCGCATGCCGGCGAGCCTCCAGGAAACGATCGTGGCCGAGAAGAAGAAGGCCCAACTGGTCGGCGCGAAGTAAGCTTCGCGACCAGCGATGCTTGATAATCGTCACACCCAAGCCCAGGGGTTTCACCCCCTGGGCTTTTTCTTGCGCTTAGGGAAGTTGAACCACAAAGACATGAAGGGCGCCGAGGAAGGCAGAGAGAATTCGACCACGACGACACGACGGTCACGACGTCGGAAAAGAGCGGGAAAGTTGCACCACAGAGGCACAGAGGTCACAGAGAAGACCGACGAGATAGCAATCATCGCAAGTAGTTAAGCGGTGGTCCACCGAATCAAAATTGAGTGTCGTCTTTGTATTCTCCGTGTCCTCTGTGGTGAATCCTGCCTTGGCGATCTTTGCGTCTTTGCGGTTCAATTGCCTTTCTTTTTCCGACGTCGTGACCGTCGTGCCGTCGTGGTCGAATGCTCTTGGTCAGGACCGCACGTCGCCGCTTGGTGGCAATCGTCGCTGGTGAGAGGTAAGCTGATTCAGGCAGGAAGGAACCCAGCCAACATGGGTGTGCGAATGATTAACTTCTCTGACGGTCAAATGCTTCGGCTAATGCGCAAGCACTGGGGATCGCGCTTGCAGGGCTTTGCCCTGACATGGATGGTGCTGGTATTTACTGCCGCCGTGTCGATTTATGTGTGGTGGCAGCTTGTGCTGCTCGAACAGTCGCACGGTGGCCATTAGGCGTCATCGACCGACGCAGCCGAACCCTGTTACCGCGATGGAATCTGAACGCAATCACCTGGGACAGGGCGTCGGTTGCTCCTTGCCGAATTGGGCGCCACCTGCGCTGCCGCCACGTCGGCCGATGGTGGGCCAGTGGTGTCGGCTGGAACCGCTTGACCTTGACCGTCATGCGGATGCGTTGTTCGCGGCGGACGCGGCCGATACGGACGGGCGGAGTTGGACCTATCTGGCCTACGGCCCGTTCGGCGATTTGCCGAACTATCGTGTCTGGATGGAAGCAAACTGCCGAGGGGACGACCCGCTGTTCTTTGCGGTTATCCCCACGGCCGACAATCGGCCGGCGGGTCTGGTGAGTTATCTGCGGATTGCGCCGGCCACTGGTTCCATCGAAGTGGGGCATCTCCACTACTCGCCGCAGCTCCAGCGGAGCCCTGCCGCGACCGAAGCCATGTACCTGATGATGCGATGGGCGTTCGAGGCCGGCTACCGACGCTACGAATGGAAATGCGACGCGCTGAACGCGGCGTCGCGGGCCGCGGCGCAGCGGCTGGGCCTGTCGTTCGAGGGAATCTTCCGACAAGCGACGGTTTACAAGGGGCGCAACCGCGATACTGCCTGGTACGCGACAATCGACGCCGAGTGGCCGGCGCTGCGCGACGCCTTCGAGAAATGGCTCGATCCCAGCAACTTCGACGAGCAAGGCCAGCAGCGAAGCCGCTTGTCGGACTTAACCCGGCCCATTCTCAAACAACTCGGCTGAAATCGCTGCAGAAAAGAAGAATAATGAGCAATCGACCACGACGACACGACGGTCACGACGTCGGAAAAGAGCAAGGCAATTGAACCGCAAAGACGCAAAGGACGCGGAGAGGCGCGGAGATAGAATTGATCTGATCCGAAGTCTTTCTCTGCGAAACTCTGCGCCCTCAGCGATTCAACTGTCCCTTGTATTCTTTGCGATCTTTGCGTCTTTGCGGTTCAATTCTCTCCCGCATTTCCTACGTCGCGCCGTTGTTTCGTCGTGGTCGGTCTTAATCAATCACGCTTCAGCACTAGCACCGTGCAGTCGTCGGCCGCCGGGCCGTCGCAGAATGCTTCCAATCGATCGCGGACCAGGGCTACTAACTTCTCGGCCGGCAGTTCCAGCTTGCCGCCGAGCGCCTCGGCCACGCCTTTCATCGTCCAAGGCGTGCCGGCCGGATTCGTCGCGTCGCAGACGCCATCGCTAACCGCGACCAGCACTTGCCCCGGCGTCATCATGAACTCGCGCGGCAAGTACGACGCGGTCGGGTCGATCCCCAGCGCCAGGCACGGCGCGGTCAAGCGCTCGAAACCGTCGGGCCCTAGCAGCGCCGAGCCGATCTGCCCCGCGGCCGAAAAGTCGCACTGGCCGCTGGTCGGTTCGATGGCGGCACAGAACAAGCTGGCGTATTGATCGCCAGACGAGTGACGCCACAGCGACTGGTTGATGCGCCGCATCAGTTCCGCCGGTTCGAGGTCTTCGCTGCCAAACGCCCGCAACGTCGCTCGCAGTGCCGCGCTGGCCAAGGCCGCGTCAAAGCCCCCGTCGAGCGCATCGGCCACGGCCACACACAGCCGATCGTCCCCCCGCAGCCACCAGTCATGGAAATCGCCCCCCAGCGCCGCGGCCTGCCCGGTCCAAGCGGCGAGGTCCCACCCTTCGACGCGCGGCGTCATTCGCGGCAGGCTGTCCTGCTGCCGGGTGCTGGCGGCGTTGATCTGGCGCGAGGAGACCGACTGTTCCTTGCCGGCCACCAGCAACATTTCGCGTTCGAGATCGGCGGCCAGGCGGCCGGCCACGACCTCGGCGATGTTGACTTCGGCGTCGCTGAAGCCGCGCGTGGCGTCGCAGTACAGCCACAACGTCCCCAGCGGCGTCGTGGCCGACGAGACCGGCACGCAAATCGCCGCGCCGCACTTCTCGGGGGGGCACCAATGCTCGACCGCTTGCTGGTTTTCCAGCACCACGGCATGGCCGCACAGCGCTTCGAGGTCGGCCGTGGCGTCGGCCAGGGTGCGGGCCTGCTTCGCCAGCCGCGAGTAGGGCAGGTTCCACACCGAGCGCAGGTCCAACTGCGCGGTCTGCTCGTCGAGCAGGTAGAGCGCGGCCGAGGTGCAGCCAACAGCCTGCGCGCCCCCGCGCAGGACCGCTTCCAGTCGATCGGCCAGGTGCGCTTCGTCGCTGGGGCGCGCCACCAGCGGCACACCGGCGGCCAATTCGGCTCGCGAGCGGCGCAGCTCGCGCTGGGTACACAGCAGCTCGTTCGTCAAGCGCGCGACCGTCGTGGCCAGCGCGCTGGCCACGTCCAGATCGACCAGCGGCTCGGCCCCTTCGACGTAGCTGCTCTCGTCGGGGGACGAGTCGGGAATGCCCAGCGTGAAGTGCCCGAGCGCAATCGCGCCGTCCGGCTCGCCCATGCCGCGCGGAACCTGGCGGCGCGCGTTCGGCGCATCGCCCGGGGCATAGTTCAATGACCAGCCGGTGGCCCGTTCAAAGGCCCGGCAAAAGTCATGCAGCGCCACGGGCACATCGTCGCTCGACAACGGCGCGGCAGGCTGTTCACGATAGAGGCGCAAATGATCCGGCTCGCGTCGCGACACGAACGACTCCCCGAGGCAGTGGTGACGTATTTCGTCCTGCCCGAACTGTGGCGTGGCGTGGTGCGCGACAAAGCGTCTGCTGGGGTTAATAGGGCCCAGCCGCTGGCGCAGCGACGACCGTGCTAAGTTCGGCGGGGATTAAATCCGTTCCCCACGCTCTCGAAGCGGGCGCTGCTGCTCGTCCTACCACGACGACCGACAGCGCACTTCAAGCATCCGTGACCGATTGGTGAGAAGATCGGCGCAAGCGCTTGGAAAAGTTCAACGGTTCAGGAAAGGAGACCCGTGGCGCAGTCTTTGCCCACCGTAACGGTCAGGCAAACTTGGGTCGTAACCGCCAATGGCCAAAGAGATTGGGCGCTAGGCGACGCGGTAAATGCGCGGGCCTTCGGCGGGCTCGGTATCGGAAAGGGCGGCGATGTCGGGCCAGCGGCGCATGGCCACGGCGGCCAGATGACCACCGAACGCCACCGACATTTTCAGCGCCACTTCCACCTGGCGGCGACGACCGAACAGCGGCACGCAATCGAGATCGCATTCCGGGTCTGGGTCGGTGAGGTTGATCGTCGGCGGCACGAACCCGTCGCGCAGCGCCAACGTCGACAACGCCAACTCGACGCTGCCGGCCGCATTGACCAGATGGCCGAGCATCGACTTGTTCGAGCTGAGGCACGCAGACTCGGCGGCTCGCGTGCCCAGCGCGCGACGAATGGCGCGAATCTCGGCCACGTCGTTCTGTTGGGTGCCGGTGCCGTGGGCGTTGATGTATTGCACGTCGCTCGGCGACAAATCGGCGCGCTCGATCGTGGTGCGGATCAGTCGGGCCAGCGAGTCACTGTCGGCTTCGACGCCGGTGACGTGGAACGCGTCGGCCAGCATCGTGCCCGAGAGCAACTCGGCGTAAATCTTCGCGCCGCGCGCCAGGGCGTGGTCCAGCCGCTCAAGGACGAACATCGCCGCCCCTTCGCCCATCACGAAGCCGCTGCGATGTCGGTCAAAGGGCCGGGCAGCCTGGATCGGATCCGTATGTTCGGCCAGCACGCGCATGGCGCGAAAGCCGGCGGCAAACAGCGGATGAAACGCTTCGGCGCTGCCGGCCAGGGCCAGGTCGCACTGATCGTCCTCCAAGGCGCGCATGGCCGAGACAACTTCGATCAGCCCGCTGGCGCAGGCGGTCGAGTGGCAGATGCGTGGGCCATAGAGTCCGAACCGGTTCGCCACCTCGGAGCAGGCGGTGTTGGGCAGCCATTGCTGCCACCAAGGAACCGCGCGGGGGTCGGTTTGCGGATTGATTTGCAGCTTTTCATTGACCCAGCCGGTGTCACCCATGTGCCCACTGATGGCGCAACCGAACCGGTCGCGATTGACCGCGTCCCAATTCAGATCGGCGTCGAACAAGGCTTCGTTCGCCGCGTGTTGCGCCAGAGCAATCGGCTTGAGCTGGGCGGGACGTTCGGTTTCGATGTCGACAGGAGCGCCGATCAACATGCCATCGGGAATGCTCGGCAGCCCGGCCAGCCAGCGCACGCCGCTGCGCCCTTCACGGATCGCTTTCCAAACGCTTTCGCGCGATCGGCCGACCGAGGCGATCAGTCCGATGCCGGTGATGACCACCGAGTTGCGTTGGCTGGCAGCGACTTGCACTGGGAAGCTCGTTGTGTGATCCGCGAAACATTACGCTCGGCGTGCGCACTGTTGTGTGCGCGGCGTGAGCCGATGGGGATGTGTGAGGAATCTAGCCCGATTTGCCAGCTTTCTCAATACCGCCTTAATGAGGGATTCCAGACGGCGAGGGATTGCTAGCAGGCTTTAGTAAATAGTCGCTTTAATCAATGCTTGAAGTGGCGGCAGCCGGTGAAGATCATCGTCAGCCCCAGTTCGTTGCAGGCCGCGATCACGTCGTTGTCGCTCTTGGATCCGCCGGGCTGAATGATCGCCTTCACACCAGCCTGGGCCGCCAAGGGAATCGAATCGGCGAACGGAAAGAACGCATCCGACGCCAGGATGGCCCCCGCGGCACGTTCGCCCGCCTTTTCCAGGGCAATCTTCACGCTATCGACACGACTCATCTGGCCCGCGCCCACGCCGGCCAGGGCCCGATCGCGGCTGACCACGATGGCGTTCGATTTCACATGCCGGACCAGCTCCCAGCCGAACCGCAGCTCGCGCAACTGTGCGTCATCAGGTGCCCGCGAGGTGACGACTTTCCAGCCATTGGTGTCGTCGGCAAGATTGTCGGCCGACTGAACCAACAGCCCGCCCACCACGCGGCGGAAGTCCCAGCATGGCGCGGCGGGCGATAGTTTGCCGACGGCGATCAAGCGGACGTTGGCCTTCCACTTGGGCTTGGTGGTCAGCAGTTCCAGCGCCGCGGGCTCGAACGAGGGGGCAACAATCGCCTCGATGAACTGCCCGGGAACCGACAGCTCCTCGGCCGTGGCCACGTCGACCGGCCGGTTGATGCCCAGGACCGAGCCAAACGCGCTCACCGGATCGCCGTCGAGCGCGCGGCGCGCCGCATCGGCCAAGCGCTCGGCTTCGGCCGCGCCGCACGGATTGTTGTGTTTGATGACCGACACCGCCGGACCAGGCAAGGCGCGCACAATCGCCAGCGCGCTGTCCAGGTCCAACAGGTTGTTGTAGGACAGCTCCTTGCCGTTCAGCTTTTGGGCGTTGACCAGCGTGTCGCTGGCCGCGGTCGGCTCGGCATACAAGGCCGCCTGCTGGTGCGGGTTCTCGCCATAACGAAGCGTGTCGCGGCGTTCAAACGACAAGCTGAGTTGTTGCGGGAATGCCTCGCCCGAGCTGCGCGCGAACCATCCGGCGATCATGCCGTCGTACTTGGCGGTGTTGGCGAACGCGACGGCGGCGAATTGACGACGCAACTCGTACGTCGTCGCGCCGGTCGAATCGACCGCGTCGGCCACGGCGCTGTATTGGCCTGGCTCGGTGACCACGGTGATGAAGGCGTGATTCTTGGCCGCGGCCCGAATCAGCGATGGGCCGCCGATGTCGATGTTCTCGATGCACTCGGCGTCAGTCACGCCCGGCTTGGCCACCGTGGCCGCGAAGGGATACAAGTTGACGACCAGCAACTCGAACCCGCGGATGCCGTGCTCGCGCATGGCGGCCAGGTCTTCGGGGTTGTCACGCCGGGCCAGAATGCCGCCATGAATCTTGGGATGCAGTGTTTTGATTCGACCGTCCATCATCTCGGGAAAGCCGGTGTAGGCGGCCACGTCGTAGACGGTCAGGCCCAGCGATTCGAGGAACTTGCGCGTGCCGCCGGTGCTGTACAACTCGACGCCGCGGGCGGCCAGCCGGCGCGCCAGGGTGTCGAGGCCGGTCTTGTCGCTGACGCTGATCAGCGCCCGTTCGATGTTGGGGTCCATACCTTGCGTTGCTTTCCGGGTGAGATTTGCCGAATAGGCCGTTCCCCTATCGACCGTCGAGTGGGTCGTTTCGGGGGCCAGACGCGGGGCGAAGAGCCCCTTGTTTACGGGCTGAGCTAGCGGTGGTCAACCGCCCGAAAAACTGGGCAAATTGGCGTGCCCGGCTGGGGGGTTGGACCCTGTCGACAGGGGGCGAAAATTTGTTGACAGTTCGGCCTGCGCCCGACATACTGAAAAAGTTAGCCCCACCTGGTTTTGACGGACAGTTTTTTATCTTGTTGTCCGCCCGCTGAACGACGGCGTTCGGCTACTGCTGGTCCCCTTCGGGCAAGCAGACCGGCAGTGATTGACCGCCTTAGACGGGTAGTCGAATCATTTAAGCCCATTCACTCTCTGGCTCCTTGATCGAGCCATGACTCTCGCCTGTTCTTGGTGATACACATGAAGTTGGTTGTTCGTTTTCGTATGGCGATGGTCCTGTTGGGTTTGTTGGTCTCAGGCGCGGCAATCGCCGCGCCGCCGGCCGATGTGAAGCCCGCCGAAGCGGCGAAGCCTGCGGCGGCTGCACCCAAGCCCGCGGCGGTGGCCGCGATCGATGCCAAGCCCGCCGCGCCCGTGCCAGCCAAGCTTGCCGCGGCGCCCAAGGAAGCCAAGCCTGTGGCTCAGGTCAGCTTTTACAAGCAGATTCGTCCCATCTTTCAGGCCAACTGCCAGGGCTGTCATCAGCCGGCCAAGGCCAACGGCCAATACTCGATGACCGAGTTCGTACGGTTGCTGGCCGGCGGCGAGTCGGGCAGCAAAGCCGTCGTGCCAGGCAAGCCGGCTGAGAGCTACTTGCTTGAGCAAATCACTCCGGTCAATGGCAAGGCCGACATGCCGAAAGAAAAGCCGGCCTTGACCATGAAGGATGTCGAGTTGATCCGCACGTGGATCATGCAAGGGGCCAAGGACGACTCGGCCGCGTATGCCGGCCCCGCGATTGACGCGCGGCACCCGCCGGTGTATCGCCGGCCGCCGGTGATCACCTCGATTGACTATGCGCCGGATGGCAAGACGATTGCCGTCGCCGGCTATCACGAAGTGCTGCTGGTCGATGTCGAGCAAGGCAAGTCGGTGGCCCGTCTAGTTGGCGACGCTACGCGCATCGAGTCGGTTCGCTTCTCGCCCGATGGCAAGCGGCTGGCCGTGGCCGGTGGTCGTCCCTCGCAGCGCGGCGAGATTCAGGTTTGGGACGTGGCGGCCCGTAAGCAAACCCTCTCGGTCCCGGTGACCTACAACACGGTGTATGGTTGCAGTTGGTCGCCGGACGGCAAGCTGATTGGCTTTGGCTGTGGCGACATCGACGACAACTCGGTTCGCGCCATCGAGGCCGACACCGGCAAGCAAGTGCTGTTCCAGGGGGCTCACAACGATTGGGTCCGCGACACGACCTTCTCGGCCGATGGCTCGCACCTGGTCTCGGTGGCCCGCGACATGACGGTCAAGCTAACCGAAGTGGCCACGCAGCGGTTCATCGACAATGTCACGTCGATCACGCCGGGCGCGCTCAAGGGTGGCATCCAGGCCGTGGCCCGGCATCCGAAGCTCGACCACCTGGTGGTGGGCGGGGCCGACGGCCTGCCCAAGGTCTATCGCATTTTCCGCGAAGCCAAGCGCGTGATTGGCGACGACGCGAACCTGGTGTTTGAATTGTTTCCCATGCCAGGTCGCGTGTTTGCCACGCGGTTCAGCTTGGACGGCAAGCAGATCGCCTGCGGCAGCACGCTGAACGGCGCCGGCGAAGTGACCGTTTGCACGTACAACTTTACCGAAGACGTGCCGGCGCCGATCAAGGCCATCATGGCCAAGGTTCCCGGCACGCGCAGCGAAGGGGACCGCAAGGCCCTCAATGACTTCCGCAATCAGGGCGTGAAGCTCTTGGCCCGTGTGGCGGTCCCCGAGATGCCGGTCTACGCGCTGGCATTCGATCCGGCGGGCAAGATGGTAGCCGTGGCCGGCAACGACGGCTTGGTGCGACTGATCGACGTGGCCAGCGCCAAGGTAGTGCGCGAGCTGCGCGCCGTGCCGCTGAGCCCTGAATTGGAATCGGCCGAGAAGAAGAAGGTCGAGCCGCTGGTGCGCGCGGTCGATGTGATCTCGACGGAGCAATTGCCCAAGAAGCTGGCGATTGCCACGCTCGACGTGCAGCCCAAGGCGATCGTGCTGAACGACCGGTTCGATTACGCCCAATTGCTCGTGACGGGGCGCACTGCCTCGGGCGAGTCGCTCGATGTGACGCGAATGGTGAAGCTGGAACTGACCAGCCCCGTGCTCGAAATGGCCGCCACCGGACTCGTCTGGCCCAAGAACAACGGCGAGGCCGAGCTGCGCGTGACCTTGGGAAGTCAGTCGGCGAAGGTTCCAGTCAAGGTCACCGGCTTCTCGGCCGATACGCCGGTCGACTATCTGCATGACGTGACGCCGGTCTTGTCCAAGCTGGGCTGCAACCAAGGGACATGCCACGGGGCGGCCCCAGGGAAGAACGGCTTCAAGTTGAGCCTGCGCGGCTATGACCCGATCTTTGATGTCCGTGCTTTGACCGACGACCTGGCCTGCCGCCGGGTGAATCAGGTCGCGCCGGATGAAAGCCTGATGCTGCTCAAGGCTTCGGCCAACGTGCCGCACGTCGGTGGGCAGTTGACCAAGCCGGGCGATGCTTACTACGAAATCCTACGGACCTGGATCCTGGGCGGCTCGAAGCTGAACAGCACGTCGTCGCGGGTGGTGAAGATCGAAGTCCAGCCGATGAACCCGGTGGTGCAATACATCGGCGACCGGCAACAGGTCCGCGTCCTGGCCACCTATGCCGACGGCCGTTCGCGCGACGTCACGCAAGAGGCGTTCGTCGATAGCGGCAACACCGAGGTCGCCACGGCTTCGCGATATGGGTTGATGACCGCCGTTCGCCGTGGCGAAGCGCCGATTCTGGTTCGCTACGAGGGTTCGTACGCCGCCACCACGCTGACGGTCATGGGAGATCGCTCGGGCTTTGCCTGGCAGGCGCCGCCGGCCTGGGGCAAGGCCGACGAGTTGGTGGCCAACAAGTGGCTGCGGATGAAAATTCTGCCGTCGGAACTTTCGGGCGATGCCGAATTCGTCCGCCGCGTTTACCTGGACCTGACCGGCTTGCCACCAACCGCCGAGGAAGTGACGAAGTTCTTGGCCGACCCGGCCGAGACGCGGCAGAAGCGCGAAGCGCTGATCGATAAGTTGGTGGGTAGCCCAGAGTATGTCGAGTATTGGACCAACAAGTGGGCCGACCTGTTGCAGGTGAATCGCAAGTTTCTTGGTCCCGAGGGGGCGATGGCCTTCCGCGGCTGGATTCGCGAGCAAGTCAAAGCCAATACGCCGTATGACAAGTTCGTGGGTGAAATCCTGACGGCAAGTGGCTCGAACAAAGAACATCCCGCCGCGTCGTATTACAAGATTCTGCGCGAGCCGGCGCTGACGATGGAGAACACCACGCACCTGTTCCTGGCCGTGCGGTTCAACTGCAATAAGTGCCACGACCATCCGTTCGAGCGTTGGACCCAGGACCAGTACTTCCAGACCGCGGCTTACTTTGCCCAGGTCGGCTTGAAGAACGATCCGGCCAGCGGTGACAAGCGGATTGGCGGCACGGCCGTCGAAGGGGCCAAGGCGCTGTACGAGATCGTCTACGACTCGAAGTCGGGGGACATCAAACACGATCGGACGGGCCAGATCGCCGCGCCGCAGTTTCCCTACCCGGCCAAGTACCAGGCCAAGAAAGACGCCACGCGACGTGAGCAGTTGGCGGCCTGGGTCACGACGGCCGACAACCAATATTTTGCCCGCAGTTATGTGAATCGACTGTGGGGGTATCTGTTCGGCATTGGCATCATGGAGCCGATCGACGACCTGCGGGCGGGCAATCCGCCCAGCAATCCCGAGTTGCTCGATTACCTGACGCAAGAGTTCATCAAGTCGAACTTCAATATCCAGCACGTGGTGAAGCTGATCGTCAAGTCGCGTACTTATCAACTTTCGTACGTGTCGAATCGTTGGAACGAGGACGACCGGACGAACTACTCGCACGCTTTGGCGCGGCGCTTGCCGGCCGAGACGTTGTACGACGCGGTTTGTGCCACGACCGGCGCGGTCAGCAAGTTCCCCGGCGTGAAGCCCGGCACCCGCGCGGCCGAACTGCCCGACTCGGGCGTCGAGTTGCCGAGCGGCTTTCTGGCCACGTTTGGGCGTCCGCCACGTGAAAGCGCGTGCGAGTGCGAGCGTTCGAGCGGCCTGCAACTGGGGCCGGTGATGGCGCTGATCTCGGGTCCGGCGATTGCCGACGCGATTGCCGATCCGGCCAACGAGTTGGCCAAGCTGACGGCGGCCGAGAAGGACGATCGCAAGTTGGTCAATGATGTGTTCATGCGAATCCTAAACCGTCCGGCGACCGAGCGCGAAGTCGAGGCCAGCTTGCGCACGTTCCGCACCATCGAAGCCGACCATGCCAAGTTGGCCCAGGCGCTGGCCGAGCGCGAGGCCTACGTCGCGCCGATTCGCGAGCAACAGGAAAAGGATCGCCTCGAAGCGATTGCCAAGGCTGAAAAGGCCGTCGCCGATCGCACGAAGGAAATCGCTCCAGCCGTCGCCGCGGCCGAGAAGGCCAAGGCCGAGAACACCGCCAAGCTCGAAGCTGATTTGAAGACCTACGAGACGACGACGATTTCGGCGCGACAGACCGCTTGGGAAGCCAAGCAGACGGCCGCTGTCGAATGGATCACGGTTCGACCGGCGGCGATCAAGATCGCCTCCGCGGCGAACACCCCGGCGGGAACCGCCAAGGTGCAGGCCGACCGCTCGATCGTGGTCGACACCAAGCCCGAGTTCCGCGGCAGCTACGTGGTCGAAATCAGCACCCACCTGCGCAACATCACGGGCATTCGGCTCGAGGCGCTGGCCGACACCAGCATTCCGAGCGGCGGCCCCGGACGCGCCGGCGGCAACTTCGTGTTGACCGAGTTCGTGGTCAATTCTTCGCCGCTGGCCGATCCCAAGGGAGTGGTGAAGAAGATCGAGTTCAGCAGGGCCGAGGCTGATTTCAGCCAGGATAACTTCCCCATCACCAAGGCGATCGACGGGAACCCGAATGGTTCGCAAGGCTGGGCCATCTCGCCCGCCCAAGGAAGCAGCCATTGGAGCGTGTTCCAGATCAAAGAGCCGATAGCCAACGAAGGTGGCACGAAACTGCAAGTTCGCATGACGTTCAACTTCACCCAGCCGAGCTTCGCGCTGGGCAAGTTCCGTTTGAGCGTGTGCGTGGCGCCGGGAACATTGCCCTTGGGCTTGTCCGAAGAGTTGCAAGCGGCCCTGGCCGTCACGGCCAAGGAGCGTGACAAGGCCACGACCGACCTGGTGGCCAAGTACTATCGCTCGGTCGACAAGGAACTGCGTCAGAAGCAAGTTGCTGCGGCCGAAAGTCGCAAACCGCTGCCGATCGATGCGCAGTTGAAAGAGTTGCAAGAAACGCTGGAACTGGTCGGCAAGCCGATCCCGCTCGATTCGCGATTGGCGCAGTTGCGGGAAGACGTGAAGATGAGCCAGCAGTTGATCGGCAACGCCCGGCTGACGGGCGTGCAAGATTTGGCCTGGGCCTTGATCAACAGTCCCGCGTTTCTGTTCAACCACTAACGCGATTTCGATTCATCGTTTGAAACAACCCTTAAGTGCTTTGCTTTTGCTCAATTGAAGGAGCGTTCCGCCATGCTGATTATTCCTGGACAGCGCGGTAAAGATTTGTGCGACCGCCATCTGCAAGCCTCGCGACGCGATTTGCTGCGGGTGGGCGGCTCGGGCATGTTGGGGCTGAGCCTGGGCTCGATGTTCCAGCTGCAATCGGCCACCGCGGCCGCGCGCAGCGAAGCCGACGCCGGCCAGGGTGGCGGCCCCGGTTGGGGCAAGGCCAAGAGCATCATCATGGTCTACCTGCAAGGCGGACCCAGCCACTTGGACCTGTGGGATCCGAAGGACAATGTTCCCGACAATGTGAAGAGCGGGTTCAAGGCGATTCCGACCAAGCTGTCGGGGGTACACTTCACCGAGATTCTGCCCAAGCTGGCCCAGGTGAACGACAAGTTCACGATGATCCGCTCGATGAGCTACACGCCGAACGGGTTGTTCAATCACACGGCCGCCATCTATCAGATGATGACCGGTTATACGACCGACAAGGTCAGCCCGTCGGGCCAGCTCGAGCCGCCGACGCCGAAGGACTTCCCGAACTTCGGTTCCCAGATCGTCCGCCTGCGCCCGATCGACGAACCGATGCTGCCGTTCGTGATGTTGCCCCGCCCGCTGCAAGAGAGCAACGTGGTGGGCAAGGGTGGCACGGCCGGCTTCCTGGGCCGCGCGTACGACCCGTACACGCTCTATCCGGACGGCGACGATCTGGATATGGCCAAGATGAACAAGATCAAGATCGACGACCTGAAGCTGCGGCCCGAGGTCTTTGCCTCGCGGCTGGAGCGCCGGGCGCACCTGCGCGAAATCATCGATGCCGGCATGCCGGACATCGAGAAAGCGGTCAGCGATTACAAGTTGAACTCGTACTACGACCGGGCGCTGCAGTTGGTTCTGTCGGGCCGCGCTCGCGAGGCGTTCAACCTGGAAGCCGAGTTGCCGGCCACGCGGGCCATGTACGGCCGCAACACGTTCGGCCAGAGCTTGCTGCTGGCCCGCCGGCTGGTCGAAGCGGGCACGCGCGTGGTCGAAGTCATTTGGCCCAAGGTGGCCAACTCGGACAACCACTCGTGGGATCACCACGTTGGTTTGACCCAGCGGATGAAGAACCAGTCGGGTCCGATGCTCGATGGCGGCCTGAGCGGCTTGATCACCGACCTGGACGAGCGCGGCATGCTGGACGACACGTTGGTCGTGGCCGTGGGTGAATTCGGCCGCAGCCCGCAGCGCGGCGTCAGCACCTCGGGCAACAGCAATAGCTCGGACGGTCGCGATCACTGGCCGTATTGCTACACCGCGGTCGTGGCCGGCGCCGGGACCAAGCGCGGCTACGTGCATGGCCAGAGCGACAAGACGGCGTCGGCGCCGGTCGAGGATCGCGTCCATCCGGGCGAGTTGCTGGCGACGATTTACCACGCCTTTGGCATCGACCCGCACACGATTGTTTACAACCACCTGAACCAGCCGCGC
>JAFEBQ010000046.1 GCA_018242585.1 Planctomycetota bacterium | reverse complement strand
ATTTAAGTCAATAACAGGCTCTAAGCGCGACATGTTCGACGCCGTGCGCCACGAGCCATTCCAAGAAGGTCTCGTGCTCTTCGCTCAGTTCGACTTCGGTCTTGTTCTCGCTGGCCAGCGGTGAAATCAGCTCGAAACAGCCTGCCTCCAGCCAGTCGCGCGCCTCGCCCAGCCGAACCCAGTACTCCCCCTCGGGCAACTTGGGCACGCCAGCTTGTCCGCCGGGAGTCATAAAGTAGGTCACCTCGTAGCGAAATCGATCGCTGAGCGTCAACGGTGGCAACTCGGGGCGGCCGATCGCGGTGATTTGAACCGACATCAGTGGGCTTTCGTGATGGGGTGCCAGCAAGGCTGGCAGGTAGCGAGTCTAGGGATCAGGCGGGTTTTTCGGCCGCGCCGCTGGCCCCGCACGCCGCCGCGCGCCGAAGTACGTTTAAGGAGGGCCGGCGACATTGTAGCGCGCCGCCCGAGCCAAGCCGAGCGGCTTGTCCCCGTTTTTGTGACGTCATTCCATGCCGGAGTCGAACATGCTGAATCGTCGTGTCGTGCTGCGGCTGTGCGGTGGCGCCTCGCTGGCGATGGTCGCTGGATGCGTCGCCACGACGGCTTGGAGCGCGCCGAAGCCTGCGACTCCGGCCGGTAAAAAGCCCTCGCTCGAGGATCGCACCGCGTCGTACTTTGCCGCGCGCAAGGACATGAAGCCGGGCGAGCTGATCACGCGCGGCGACGTCGACGCGCTGGTCAAGCAACTGGCCAAGGAAGGTTACGACGTCAAGCCGTTCGAGCCGTTGTTGTCACGACTCGAGCCGGACGGGTCGCTGCTGGCGCGCAACCTGCGCAGCTCGGCTGGTAAACAGTTGGCTCGGCAATCGGCACAATACCCGATGGGCTATGAACGGCTCGATCACCTGGCGCGTCTGCCCGACGGCGCCGGCATTTTGCAGAAGCTGGTCGACGGCCCCGACGGCTACAAGCTGGTCGAATACCTGGCGGTCGAGCCGGGTGGCAAAGAGATGGGGCGGATGCTCTCGCAAACGCCCAGCGGCAAGAACTTCAACGCCGCGACCAACAAGATTTACACGGCCGACCAGTTGGTCAAACAGCTCAAAGAAAGCGCGCAGCCCAAGCCGCCGGCCAAACCCCAGCGCCGGTTGTAGATGGCTCACGGCGAGCCGAAGGGTGACGGCTCGTTCGGTGTCTTGGCCGCGGCCCCTTTTCCCTTGGGGGCGTACGGCATTGTCATCTTGATCGTCACCGAATCGCCGATCACTTGCCCTGGCTGGACTTGCTTGCCTTCGACGAACACACCGTCGCCGGGGGATGCCAGGCGGGTATTCTTGAAGCTGCAATTGATTGCGCAATCGGACGCCAGCTTCAGCTTGATCGCCGGCGCGCCCGTCGCGGCGACGGTGATCGCGCCGTCCTTGTTGGTCCGCACTTTGGCGCGGACCAGGTACGTGTGATTGCCGTCCTTGATCGCACGGAGCGGCTTGCCCGACGTGTCTTCCGGCTCGTACAGCCCCGGCTTGACCGATGCGTCGGTCGCTTCGCGCAGGGTCAGCTCCTTAATCTCGTCCTGAATCTCACCCGCCTTGTTCAGCTCGGCGGTGAAATCGACGTTCATCCCCACGGCCAGCGCTCCCAGTTCGGCCGTGCCGGTGATGGCCAGGTTGGTGGTCGGCGCGACCATCACTTGCACCGTGTTGTCGCGCCCCGAGCTGACGGTGATGACGTTGTTGGCGATCGACTTGATGGCTCCTTCGACCTTGATCGGCTTCGAGCCCGCGCCAGACTGCTTATTGGGTCGTTGGGCCCAGGCCGTGCCGGCCGCGAAGCTGACCAGCAGGGTGCATAGCGCGACCGTCGAACCCCACGTGCGATGCCGCATGAGTAACCGGCCTTTCTCGATTTTTAGCGTGCGTGCGTTGGAGCGATGCTGCCAGACCAGTGTGCCTGGGAGCCGGCCTGCCGAGCGCGGTTCAGCATAACACGCCCGCTACCGGGCGAACACATTTTGTGGCTCGCTCGGCGAAACCGTCAGGCTGTCGACAGGCTGGCCGTGTGGAGCCGGCGCGAGAATTACAATTGTTACATTCGGAACTCGCCCCTCTCGAAAGCTGCACTTTGCGCCGGCTGGGGTGAATTGCCCCTGGCTGGGGACTGACCTAGGTTTGCTACGAGTCATGGAGGGGGAGTGCGCCTCGACCGGCGCGCCGGCCCCGCGATGCACTCACGGACCTTTTGGGGCGAAACCCGCGTCGCGTCACTCGTTTTGGACTGCTGAATCGGCCATGTCGAACTGCCAGCAACCCCAGCCCTCGGTCGATGCGTCGTTGCACCTGGTCAATCTGACCCAGGCCTTCGTCGAGCAAACAGTGACCGCGAACCACGCCCACCAGAACCACTCGATCACCTGCGTTTCCCCCTGGCCGCAAGCCCCCGAGCATCACGTCCAGAAATCGCTCCACGCCTTGTCGGTCGCGTCACAGTTGCAACGCTGGGTCGATGCGCCGCTGGCCCTGTTCGATGCCGAGACCGGCGCGCTGCTGCACCAGACGCTCGAACGCCCGCCGGTCGACTGGAACCGCTACACCGAATTGATTTGCGCCGTGGGGCGCGGCAACCGGGCCCAGGCCTTGGCCGAGGAAGACCCGCTGCTGCTCTACGCCTTGCCGGTCCACACGGCCGAGGAACACCACTACGTGGCCGTGGCGGCGTACGTCACCCGACCGATTCACGGCGACTACGACGTGACCCGGGCGGCCCAATCGCTGGGTTGCCAGGTGGTCGATCTGTTCGCCTGGTGCCTGCACCAGCGCGTCACCCTGCCGAACATGGTCGAGCGCATTTGCGAGATGCTGGTCGCCAAGCTCGACAGCGACCGCCACGCGCGGCGGTTGGAAATCGAAAACGAAAACCTGGCCACGCACATCTCGGCCACGTTTGAAGAAATCAGTTTGATGTACCGGCTGACGCACAGCCTGAAACTGTCAAGCAACAAGGAAGACCTCGCCAGCCAGGCGCTTGGTTGGCTGGCCGCGGCCGTGCCGGCCGAGTCGCTGTTGATTCAGTTCCTGCCCGAGTCGGTCGAGCAGAGCGTGCCGACCGCCGCTGTCGAGCCGCACCAGATCAACTGGGGCCCCTGCCGGCTGTGCGAGTCCGAGTTGGTCGACCTGGTCAACGTGATGAAGCTGGGCCCGCAAAGCGCGCCGCTGGTGCTTAACCGGCTGGCGACCGAGGCGGCGGGCTGGTCGTGGCCGAGCGTCCATGAAATGGTGCTGGTGCCGATCACTGAAGGGGACCGACTGTTCGGCTGGCTGGCCGCCGTCAACCACAACAAGCATGGCGAGTTCACCTCGGTCGAAGCCAACCTGCTGTTCAGCGTCGGTACGATCCTGGGCATTCACAGCGCCAACGTCGGCCTGTACAAGCAACAAGCCGCCGTGCTGGCCGACGTGGTCCGCGCCATGGTCAGCGCCATCGACGCCAAGGACCCGTACACCCGCGGTCACAGCGATCGCGTGGCCCGCGTGGCCGCTCGGCTGACCCAGGAAATGGGGATGAGTCAGGACGCGACCAAGACGATGTATCTGGCCGGGCTGCTGCACGACATCGGCAAGATCGGCATCGACGATGGCGTGCTCCGCAAGCCGGGCAAGTTGACCGACGCCGAGTTCGAGCACGTCAAGCGTCATGCCGAGATCGGCTATCGCATCTTGCGCGACTTGCGGCAACTGCAGCCGATGCTGCCCATTGTGCTGCATCACCACGAGGCCTGGGACGGCAGCGGCTACCCGCACGCCCTGGCCGGCGAGAACATCCCGCTGTTGGCGCGGGTTTGCGCCGTGGCCGACGCTTACGACGCGATGGCCAGCGACCGTCCCTACCGCCCCGGCATGCCGGACGAAAAGCTTGACGCGATCATTCGCGGCGGCGCTGGCAAGCAGTGGGACGCCCAAGTGGTCGAAGCCTTCTTCCGCGCTCGCGAGGACATTCGCGAAATCTCGCGCCGCGAAGCCACGGCCGACGAGCTGTTGGCGCTGCAGCTGACCTAAGCGGCTCGCTTGCAGATTCTTGCCTTCCCTCAATGCGTTAGATGCTGCGCTGCGCGCGATGAACACCCCTCCCTTTCAGGGAGGGGCCGGGGGGAGGGTAAGGACGTTCACAGCCTTGCGGTATTGCGTTCGTCGTTCGCTCCTTAGCGCAAAGCGAATTGGCCTGTAACGCGTTTACCCTCACCCGCTTCGCTGCGCTCAGCGACCTCTCCCTTAAAGGGAGAGGTGTAAGACATTCCCAGCATTAAGCCAACTTCAGGTATCATCACGCCATGGCGTGCGATGAACAGGACCGTGAAGACCTTTTGGGCGAAGCCCGGGCGCTGGTCGAGCGCATCGAGTTACAATTGCCCGATGGCCAGCCGGTGTTCGCCGGCTTCCGTCGCGACGGCGGGCCGAGCGTCTATTTCGGCGCCGCGCCGGTCTACCAGTTCAATAGCGAGCTCGAGCTGCGCCGCGCCTTTGTAACCGATCGCCTCTACAAGGCCGAACAGGGGCGGCTCGTGCAACTCACCCGCGAGCGCCACGCGACCGAAGTGCAATTGATCCGCCACGAGTTAAGCAGCGCCGAAACGCAGGTGCTGCTGACCGAGCTAACCGCGCGACTTCAAGAGTTGGCGAAGACCATCGCCGATAAGCAAGTCGTTATCATCGGCCAGGTGCCGATGGACAAGGACGTGTTAACGCGCGTCGCCAACTGGCTCGCCAATCAACCGCTGCCGCCGCAGATTGCCAGTTCTCCAATGTCCTCATAGCAGCAATCACGCTACGCCATCGGCAGCGACACGATCCGGGCCTTGGTTTCGGCGGCCAATAGTTCCGTGCCGGGCTGTAAACACTCGCGGCGGACGAAACCGAGGCCGATCGGCGGCTGGCCCGCGGCGCGATGGGCCACGGACGTGACCACGCCGGCCGGCTTGCCGTCGCGCAGCAACTCGCTGCCCGCCCCGACTGCGGCCCCGGTGGCGAACTCCAAACCAGCGAGTTGCTTGTTGACGTGCCCCAGCGCGTCGAGCCGGGCGACCGTCTCCTGCCCCAGGTAGCAGCCTTTCTTGAAGCTGATCATCCGCGCGTCGCGACCCAGCTCCTGGGGCAGCAACCCCTCGGGCACGTCGAGCGGGGCCAGCGGCGTGCCCGCCTCGATACGCGCCACGTCGAGCGCTCGCGCGCCGACCGGCGTGAAGCCCGCGGCGGTCAGCGCGCTCCAAATGCCGACCAACCGCTCGCGCGGCGCGAACAAGTGCCAGGCTTCATGCCGCGTCCAAAGATCAGGCACGACGGTCGCTTCGCGCAGCACGCTTTGCAGCGCGTCGCCGTGCAACTTGTCGGCGGCTGTTGGGCCGGCCAGGTATAACAGCCCCCACTCCCGCGTGCGATCGTGGACCGTGACCTGCTCGCGAATCTGATACCGCGTCAGGTGCGCCGCCAGCGGGGCCGCCATGCCGGGACCGACGTCAACGATGTGCGACGACTCCCCGGCGTGAATCCAGCCATGAAACAGGACGTTTCCCTTGCCGTTCAGGAAGCTGGCCTCGCAGCTTGCGCCGGTGGCGAGCTGCTTGATGTCGTTGGTTGACAAGCTGTGCAGGAAGCTGGCCCGATCAGGGCCGACCAGCTCAAGCTGGCTGCGCGGCGAAACATCGATCACCGTGTCGGTCGAGGTGAACGCTCGCCAGTCGCGCTCGAAATCGCCATAGTCCCAAGCCACCTCGCCGCCGAGCCAATGCGCGAAGCGCGCGCCCAGGTCATGGTGCAGGTTCTTGAGCGGACTGCTTTGGGTGATGGCCGTCATGTTTGCTTGTTACGTTGAATGATGTTGGAGGCCGGTGGGGGAGTTGGGGGGTGGGGGCGTGGGGGAGTAAATGCGTGTGACTCAAATTTTTGCCGCGCTCATTGGTGCCTACTGTCAACGCTCAACATCTCACTCCTTCACACACCCCCACGCCCCTACTCCCCCACACCCCCACGTCCTTCTTCCACCGTTGGCCAGGCGAACTGGGCGTCGGGCAGCACCACGCACGAATCGCTCCGCGCGATCAGTCGTCCCACGTCGGCCGGCTCGGTCACGTGGATCATGCCCAGCCCTTCGACCGTCGACTCGTCGAGCTGGCTCAGCAAGTAGATTCGCGCTTGTTGATGAGCGCGGATCAACATCGTCGCGGCCAGCAAATCGGCCGGGCGCTGATCTTCGAGTTGTTTCAAATCGCGGTCCCAGCTCTCGCTGCCGGACAGGACTTGCAACCCTGCGCCCGGCGCGGTCGCCAGCTCGGTACACAGGACAATCGCCCCATCCGAGTTGACCAGTCGCACAGCCGCCGCCAGCGCGCGGCCGACGTTCTCCCACGTTTGCTGTTCCGCTTCGCCGCTCACGGCCGCCACGACCAGATCGGCGCACTCGGCCGCCGTGGTTTCCCAATCGTCGGCCATCCGCTCGGCGCCGACACGTTTGACCGTAGCCAGGTCGCCACTGACAAATCCAGCGATCGTGCCACCGGGCCCGGGAATCACCTCGACGACAAACGGCGAACCGGCCAGCCAAGCCACCTGATCGATCTCGCGCCGCGCGCCGCGGACGTATTCCTTGCGCCGCGCCAGTAGTGCGGGGTGCCGGAATCGTTGCATCGTCGGGCCGTCGCTATAGCCAGGGTAAATGGCCGCCGCCGGCCCGAGCGAACCGGGCACGCGCGGCGACCGCAGACAGCCAATGAACACCACGGCATCGGCGTCGCTGAGCACGCGATTCAAATACACCGGCTTGCCGCCGCGCGTGTTGGCCACATAGCCCAGATTGTCACGGTGAGAGGGATCGTGTCGGTGCAGCGTCACGCCGTCGCGCGCCGCCGGCGAAAGTAGCTCGCGCAAATCGGCCGCTGTGTTCGCCGGATCGGCCACGTGTTGCAGGACGGCAATGTCGGCCGCCGCGATGCCGTGCGCCAACAGATAGTCGACCACCTGGGCCACGATCGCCTCGGCCCGCGGCGTGCCCGGCTCGACCGCCACGGCCACCCGATCGCCCGGCGTCACCGCGCTGGCCAGGGGGAGATAATCGGTCGGCGCGTCGAGCGCCTGTTGCAGAGCCTGGGACCAATCGGCCAGCGGGCGCAGCTCGGGCGAGCAAGTGACCAACGCCGCCCGATCGAGGGACAACTCAAGCGTCGAATCGCGGCCGTAGTGCAAAGTAGTCGACATCGTGTGATGAAAAGCTCTGGTGAACGCGCCCGGCCGATAATCACGCCGAACGGGGAACGCCTGCTGTCATTCTAGGCGAATCGGGCGAGATAGGACCGGCCCGACGTGCTTGCGCCCGAGCGCATTATCGGGCGGACCTGCCGAGCGTCAAGAACCGAGCTAGACCCCTGGGGCACGGGCGCAAATAATGACGGCTTGGCCGCCCGAACGCTGGCGGCCGCTAGGACAATCGTCGCTTCTCAAGGAATGAGTTTCTATGCGCGCGCCTTGTCGGGCTTCGCACCCTTTGGCAGTTTGGCCGGTGCTCGGATTGTTCGTCGTCGGAGTATTGGCCGGCTGCAACGATTCAGCTTCGCCGAACAAGTCAGCGCCCGCGGCCAGCGTGGTTCTGGACCGGACGATGATCGCCTATAACACGGCCATGACCTATGCCGACAGTGGCGAGGTGATCTGGAAGTACACGCTCGATGGCCAGACGCACGAGGAACGCTTTCCCTGGTCGGTCACCCTGGAACGCCCGAACAAGCTGCGCGCGCACATGTACGCGGCCACGATCGTCTGTGACGGCAAGGACTTTTGGGCCTCGCTGGCCGATGTGCCGAACCAGGTCGTCAAGCTGACGGCCCCGCCGGTCCTCACGTCAGAACGAATCTTCGCCACGCCGATTCTGCTGGACGAGATGACCAATCGGATTGCCAGCGCCTCGGTCGCGCTGCCGTTTCTGGTCGATGACGATCCGCAACGAGCCATCTTGCAGAATGGCGCGCCGCGGCATCTGGAGCCGCAAACGATCGATCAATCGCCTTGTTATGGCATTGCCATCGAGCGGCAAGACGGGCAGCTTAAGCTGTGGATCGACCAGGTGACCTACGTGATCCGTCGCATCGAGTTCCCGCTGGACGCCATGCGGCAATATATGAGCACCAAGGGGAAGCTCGGCGACATGTCGCTGGTGGGCGAGCTGCGCGGCGCACAATTGAATGGCAAGATCGACCCGGTGGCATTCAAGTTCGAGCCGCCGGTCGGGGCAAAAGTCCTCAGCGAGTTCGAGATCACGGCGCGGCCCGAGCCGCCGACGGCGCTGTTGGGAACGCAACCGGGTGATTTTCAATTCGTCGGGCTCGACGGCGCGAAGATCGACCTGAAAGCGTTGGCCGGCAAGACGACGGTCCTGGCCGTTTGGGCCGCCAGCATCCCAACCAGCGTCGACAACTTGCCGTACCTGCAAGCGGTCTACGATCAGTTCAAGGGGGACCAGCGTGTGCGGTTCCTGGCCGTCAGCATCGACGCCGCCCCGGCCAGCGGCCCGGTGCAAGTCAGCACGTCCGGCGGCGGAGCGCAGTTGCCGGTCGTCACCAACCAGGAGCTCGAATCAACCTTGGCCAAGGCGAAGGTCACGATCCCGATCGCGCGCGACACCCACCAGCAAACACAGAAAGCCTTGGGGATCATTCCGCTGCCCAGCATCGTGATCCTGGGACCGACGGGCATCATTGAAGATCACCTGATTGGCGTGGAGCCCGAGTTGTCGAAGCTGCTGCCGGCGCGGCTCGAAACGGTGCTGGCCGGCAAGCATGTCTATGCCGAAGCCAAGCAGCGCCACGAAGACCAACTGCGTAAATACGAGCAACAATTCCAAACGTCCAACGAGCAGGCTCCGCTCCTCAAGGCCGAACTCGCCGCCGCCAGCCAGCCTCAGCAGCTTCAACTCAAGCCGCTCTGGAAGTCGGTCGACGTCGCCGCGCCGGGCAACGTGCTGGCCGTGGCCGACGGGGACACGACGAAGCTGTTCGTCCTGGACGGGCTGACCACGGTGGTGGAGTTCGACGCCGCGGGCAAAGTCGTCGCGCGGCATGAGCTTGATTTGCCCAAAGAGCCGCAAGAAGGAGTGGTCAGCTACCTGCGCACGGCCTTCGACGCCAGCGGCGCGCGCTGGTTCGCCGGCACGGTTAGCAATCAACAGCAAGTCCACGTCTTTGACGCCAACTGGAAGCGCCAGTTCAGCTATCCCGACGGCGAAAGCAGCACCGGCATTGCCGACGTGCAGTTCGGCGACCTCGACGGCGACGGCCAGCCGGAGCTGAACGTGGGCTACTTTGGCGTGGTCGGCATTCACAACGTCACGCTCGACAAACGGCAGCGCCACTGGAGCAATCGCAGCGTGGCCAATGTGTTTGGCCTGGCCGTGGTGGGGCCCGACATCTCGCATCGCCGGCAGCTTTGGTGCGCGAACGAGCAGGGAACGATTGCCGTGATCGATCACCAGGGGGTTGAAGGCCTGTCGCTGGCCGTGGCCAATCGATTCATCCGCCTGGTGCGCGCGGCCGACCTGAACGGCGACGGCGAAGCCGAGGTGATCGGCGTCGCCACCTCGCAACAGGGGGAAGACACGCTGGTGGGGATCGACGGCGGCGGGCGCGAGTTGTGGAACTATCCGCTGCCGCCGGGGCTGCAAACGATGCCTGCCTTGGAGATGATCGGCTGGGGACCGACCGCCGCGGGGAGCAAGCAACAGTCGTGGATCGTGGCCGGCCCTGATGGCTCGGTCCACCTGATCGGCGTTAACGGCCGGCCGATCGACCGTTGGAATCACGGCAGCGCGATCTCGGGCTTGGCCCTGGTCCGCGCGGCTACGCCGATGATCGTCATCGCCTCGGGTAAATCGGTCCAGGCATGGAGCCTCGAACCGGCTGGGAAGTAGAAGTAGACGACACGTGACTTGTGTCGCTCCCAGGCTCGCGCGAGAAACACCCCTCCCTGTCAGGGAGGGGCAGGGGGGAGGGTCAAGGCGTTCACGAATCTGTGTGCTTCAACTCAAATGCGTCGTTGCCAATTCATGAGCGTCCCGGCCTGCTGCGCGTTTACCCTCCCTCGGTCCCTCCCTTAAAGGGAGGGATGTTCATCGTTCGGCGCGCCGATTCGATTGACGATGGTGAATTGTGCCGCAGGTGGCGAGTCGTGTGCCCACCGGCGCGCGACAGTGTATCCACTTCGCACAGCGCAAAGCGTTTGGCGGGTTCCGCTTGGAAACTGCGACAAACTGTCCCCTGCGGGCCGAATCTTGGCTATAATTGACGGCCTACACGCCAGCCCTGGGCGACCCACCGCTGGTCGCGCGATTTGACCCCCGCCAACGCCCTCCCCGATATGAAGCAAAGCTCGCGAACACTTCTGTCTGAATGTCTGGCCCGACTGGTGGTCGCGGTTCTGGTGTTGTGCGCGCCGTTGGCGGCCCAGGCGGCCGGTAAGACCGGCGAGCAGATTTACCTCGCCCAGTGCGCCAAGTGTCACGGCGACAAGGGGCAAGGGGTCAAGGACCAGTACGGCAAGCCACTGGCCGGCGACCGCTCGCTGGCCGAGTTGGCGGCGCAGATCGCCAAGACCATGCCCGAGGACGACCCCGGTACGTGCGTCGGCGAGGACGCCAAGCTGGTGGCCGAGTACATCTACCACGCCTTCTATTCGCCGGTGGCCCAGGTGCGCAACGCACCGGTTCGCATCGAGCTGGCCCGGCTGACCGTTCGCCAGTATCGCAACACGGTGGCCGATCTGATCGGCAGCTTCCGCTGGACCGGGCGCTGGGACGACAAGCACGGCCTGCAAGGCGAGTACTCCCGCACGCGCGAGTTCTGGAAGAAGGAAGTCCGCGCGTTCGAGCGGCTTGATCCGGTGGTGCAGTTCAACTTTGGCGAGCTGAGCCCAGCGGCTGAGCCACCCAAGTCAGACGCCCCGCCAGCGCCGGCCAAGCAGCCCGAGCCGAAGAAGTCGGACAAGGCTTCTGCCACGCGTTCGCCATTCCGCACGGTTGCCGATGAAAAGAAGATCGCAGACGACAAGAAGCCCGACGCCAAGCCCGTCAACGAGGTGAAGCGGAAAGAAGAAGCTCGCCAGAAGGCCGAGGCCGACAAGCAAGCCGAGGCCAAGCGCAAAGCCGACGAAGCCAAGAAAAAGGCGGAAGCCGAGCGGAAGGCCGCCGAGGACAAAGAAAAGGCCGAGAAGGCCAAGCACGCCGAGTTTGGCATTCATTGGCAGGGGGGCGTCTACGCTCCCGAGACCGGCGATTATGAGTTCATCGTCGACACCGAGAACGCAGCCGAACTGTACGTGAACAACGACCGCGCGGCATTGGTCGACGCCCGGGTCAAGTCGGGTAAGGACACGCTTCACAAGCAAACGATTCGACTGCTGGGAGGCCGCGTCTATCCGTTGCGGCTGGTGTTCAGCAAATCGAAACAGGCGCAGGACAAGACCGCTTCGATCACCTTGAAGTGGAAAATGCCGAACCGCGCCGAGGAAGTGATTCCAGCCCGGTATCTGACGCCTCATCGGCAGCCGCAATTGTTCGTGCTCGAGACGGCCTTCCCGCCCGATGACCGGAGCATGGGCTACGAGCGCGGCACGTCGGTGTCGGAAGCCTGGAGCCAGGCGGCGACCGACGCGGCGTTGGAAGTGGCGGCCTTTGTCGACGCCAACCTGGACGAGCTGTCCCAGTCGAAACCCGGCGCGGGGGACCGCGCCCAGAAGCTGCGCGCGTTTTGCCAGCGGTGGGTCGAGCGGGCCTTCCGCCGCCCGTTGAGCGATGAACAGAAATCGTTCTTCATCGACAAGCAGTTCGTCGAGGGCCGGCCGCCGGAACTTTCGGTCAAGCGGGCGGTGCTGTTGAGCTTGATGGCGCCGGAGTTCTTGTATCTGGATTTGAACCCGACCGAATTGGACCAGTGGGACGTGGCCAGCCGGCTGTCGTACGCCCTGTGGGACTCGCTGCCCGACAATCAGTTGGCCGAGGCCGCGAATAAGAAATGGCTGACCACGGCCGAGTCGGTGCGCAAGCAGGCCGAGCGGATGCTGGGCGACATTCGCGCCCGATCGAAGCTGCGCGAGTTCTTCCTGCAATGGCTGAACGTCGATCGCTTTATCGACATCGCCAAAGATTCCAAGCGGTTCCCCGAGTTCGACGCCGAAGTGGTCTCGGACCTGCGAACATCCCTGGAGTTGTTCCTGGACGATGTGGCCTGGTCGCGCGAGTCCGACTTCCGGCAATTGCTGTTGGCCGATTCGTTGTACATCAACGGCGCGTTGGCCAAGATGTACGATGTAAAACTGCCGGCCGGCGCGGACTTTGAAAAGGTGAACCAGTCGGGGGCCCAGCGCGCCGGCGTGCTGACGCACCCGTATTTGATGGCGGGCTTTGCGTATACTTCGACCAGCTCGCCGATTCACCGCGGCGTGTTCGTGGCCCGCAGCGTGCTGGGGCGTTCGTTGCGTCCACCCCCAGAGGCCGTCGCGCCGCTGGCCCCCGAGCTGCACGCCGATCTGACCACGCGGCAACGGGTGATCTTGCAGACCAAGGCCGAATCGTGCCAATCGTGCCACCGGATGATCAATCCGCTGGGCTTCGCGTTCGAGAACTACGACGCGATTGGCCGGTTTCGCAAGGTGGAACAGGGCAAGCCGGTCGACGCCACCGGCGCGTACCAGACGCGCGGGGGGGACATGGTCAAGTTCAACAACGTGCGCGACCTGGCCAAGTACCTGGCGGCTAGCGACGAGACGCACGAAGCGTTCGTCGAGCAGTTGTTCCACTTCATGATCAAGCAGCCGATCAACGCCTTTGGGCCGACCGAGCTGTCGAAGCTGGAAAAGTCGTTCCACGACCAGAAGTTCAACATTCGCAAGCTGTTGATCGAAATCGCGGCCGAGGCGTCGTTGCCGCCGCCGGCCGAGAAGATTGCGAAGAGCGAGAAGTAGCTGACTTGATCGCGGTTGGAAGTCTTTTGGATGTTTGCCACATGGCCCCCGGTCATTAACCGGGGGCTAAAGGTCGATAATAAGTTGGGAAGTTTCCCGGTTCCTCGGAGAGTCAACGTGCCACGTACGACCGACCGTCGCCATTTCATGCGTCAACTGGGGCTCAGTGCCGCGGCCATGCCGTTCTTGCTGAATCTGCCGAGCCTGGGCTTCGCCAACCAGTCGCGCCGCAAGCAGCGCTTGATCGTGCTGTTCAGCCCGAACGGGACGATTCCCAAAAACTTCTGGCCCGACGTGAAGGATGACGAGTCGCTGGAGCTGAAGGAGATTCTTACGCCGTTGGCCCCATACAAGGATCGCGTGCTGACGCTCAACGGCGTGTGCGACAAGGTCCACGGCGACGGCGACAACCATATGCGCGGCATCGGCTGCTTGCTGACCGGCATCGAGTTGTTCCCCGGCAACATCCAAGGTGGCTCGCACACGCCCGCCGGCTGGTCGAGCGGACACTCGATCGACCAGGAGATCAAGACTTTCCTGCAAGCCAACGATCAGACGCGGACCCGGTTCGGTTCGCTGGAGTTTGGCGTGATGGTTCCCGAGCGGGCCGACACCTGGACCCGCATGTCCTACGCCGGGCCGAACAAGCCGATCGCGCCGATCGACAACCCGTACCAGATGTTCGGCAAGCTCTACGGCCGGATCGACGACCGGGAAAGCCTGAAGAGCGTGCTCGATGACGTGCAAGAAGACCTGAAGCGCGTCGGCGCCAAGGTCAGCAAGGAAGACCGCCGGCTGTTGGAAGAGCACGCCGGGTTTGTCCGGTCGATGGAGCGCGAGCTGCAATCGGCCGCCGAGGAAAAAGCCGGCCACGCCGTGCCCCAGCTCGAGCCGGGCGTGCGCGAAGACAACGACCAGATGCCCAAGCTGTCCAAGATGCAGATCGATTTGCTGGTGAATAGCTTTGCCAGCGACATGGCCCGCGTAGCCACGTTCCAGTACACCAACTCGGTCGGCGGCGCCAAGATGCGCTGGCTGGGCGTGGAGGAAGGGCACCACGAACTGTCGCACGAGCCCGACACCAACGAGAAGGCCGTCGAGAAGCTGACCAAGATCAACCACTGGTTCTGCGAACAATTGGCGTACTTGACCGAGCGGCTGGCCAAGACGCCCGAGCCGGGCGGGCAGGGGAGCTTGCTCGACAACACGTTGATCGTCTGGACCAACGAGTTGGGCAAGGGGAACTCGCACACGCTGGATGACATTCCCTGGGTGCTGGTCGGCGGCGGGCTCGACTTCCGCATGGGCCGCGCGCTCAAGTATCCGAAGCTGCCTCACAACCGGCTACTGTTGTCGCTGGCCCACGGGTTCGGCCACCGAATCACCAAGTTCGGCAAACCGGAGTACTGCGGCGACGGCCCGCTGCCGAACCTGACTTGATGCCTCGCTTCGAGCTCCGAAAGACTTGCCACGGAGGCACGGAGCCGCGGAGGAATGCACGGAGTGGAATTGAGGAAGCAGGGGCGTCGCAAGTCAACAACGTCCCCATCATCACGCGGCGCGCAGTAACCCTTCTCCCTCCAGGAGAAGGTGGCCGACAGGCCGGATGAGGGTCCACTCACCACTTCCAATCGCGCCAGCCTGACGCGCGACCCTCATCCGTCGGCTAGCGCCGCCACCTTCTCCCCGGGGGAGAAGGGTTGTATTCGGCTCGCACGCGATTGATACGTTAGCACTCAAACGCTTGCCGCGGTCTTTTCTAATCGCTAACCGCTAATCGCTAATCGCTAATCGCAGGCTACGCCAGTAGTTCCTTAATCACATGCGCCGGTTCGACGCCGGTCAGCTTCTGGTCGAGCCCCTGGTACCGATAGCTGAACCTTTGGTGGTCGAAGCCCAACAGCTTCAACGTCGTGGCGTGGAAGTCGCGAATATGCACCGGGTTTTTCGTGATGTTGTACGAGAAGTCGTCCGTCTCGCCGTACACCGTGCCCGGCCGAATGCCGCCGCCGGCCATCCACATCGTAAAACAGCGCGGATGGTGGTCGCGGCCGTAGTTCTCCTTGGTCAGTCCGCCCTGCGAGTAAATCGTGCGGCCGAACTCGCCACCCCAGATCACCAGCGTATCGTCCAGCATGCCGCGCTGCTTCAAGTCGTTAATCAGCCCATAGCAGGCCTGGTCGACGTCCTTGCATTGTGACGGCAAGCGCCCGGCCACGTTGCCGTGCGTGTCCCAGTTGTTGTGATAGATCTGCACGAACCGCACGCCACGTTCGACCAGCCGCCGAGCCAATAGCGCGCTGTTGGCGAACGAGCCAGCTTTCTTGGCCTCGTCGCCGTACAGCTCGAACGTCCGATCCGGCTCGTTGGCCAGGTTGGTCAGGTCGGGCACGCTGGTCTGCATGCGGAAGGCCAGCTCGTATTGCTGAATCCGCGTGTGGGTTTCGGGATCGCCCAGCTCGCGATAGGTCATCTCGTTCAGCGCCTTCAGCCCGTCGAGCGTGTTGCGCCGCACGTCGGTCGGCACGCCGGGCGGGTTGTTGATGTACAAAATCGGATCCCCCGCCGAGCGGAACGCCACGCCGGCGTGCTCGCCCGACAAGTAGCCGCTCGACCAGAGCCGGGCCGAAATCGCCTGCACCTGTTCCACGTTGCTCGGCTTGGCGACCAGCACGACGAACGTCGGCAGGTCTTCGTTCAACGAGCCTAGGCCGTACGAGGTCCACGCCCCCAGGCACGGCCGGCCGGTGATCTGGTTGCCGGTCTGAATGTAACTGATCGCCGGTTCGTGGTTGATTGCTTCGGTGTGCATGCTGCGGACAAAGCACATCTGGTCGACCATCTTGGCGGTCCAGGGCAACAGCTCGCTGACCCACATACCCGACTGGCCGTGCTGGGCAAACTTGTACTTCGACGGGGCGATGGGGAACCGCTTCTGGCCCGACGTCATGGTGGTCAAACGCTGCCCGTTGCGGATCGACTCGGGCAGGTCCTTGTCGTACATCTCGAGCATCTTCGGCTTGTAATCGTACAAGTCGATCTGCGAAGGCCCACCGACCATGTGCAGATAGATCACATGCTTGGCCTTGGGCGGAAAATGAGTTCGCGCCGTGGCGGCCCCAGCGTTGGTCGTGGCGCCAAAGGCCCGCTCACCGGCCAGCGTCGCCAAAGCCGCTCCGCCCAGCAGGTGCGACCCCTGGGCCAGAAAATGCCGCCGAGTGACATTCCGCATCGTTTCATGAAACAGATTCATGGCTTTGCCTTCCATTCTTCCAATTCAGTTTGCCACGGAGGCACGGAGACTCGAAGGGTTGCACGGAGGAATCAGAAACCCCAATTACCAATGTCCAATGACCAAGAATAAAAAAGAAACTTGTCGACTCCACTTCTTTGGTCATTGGGATTTGGTCATTGGTCATTCATCTCTATCATTCCCTCTGTCCTCTCCGTGCCCAACTCCGTGCCTCTGTGTCTCCGTGGCTAATCCCGACACTCACTTCGTCAGCACTTCGTCCAGGTTCAGCATCTCGTTCACCAGCATCGTCCAGGCGGCCAGTTGCACCGCGTCGACCTTGGCCTCGGCCGGCGAATCGCCGAACGCGACCAGCGCCTGGGCGTCGTCGGCGTGGGCCTGGTAGTACGCCCGCAACTGGGCCAGCGACTTCTTCACGATCTCAAGTTCTGCGGGCCGCAACGACCGGGCCATCAGCCGCCGGGCGATGAAGTCGACCCGCGCGTCGTCCGCCGCGGCATCGTCGGTCGAGGCATTCGCGCCGGCCGCGCTGCCCGCTTCCAACACCGCCCGCTGGGCCAGATGCCGCGCCGACTCGACGAACTGGGGATCGTTCAACGTCACCAGCGCCTGCAACGGCGTATTGGTCCGCTCGCGCCGCACGCAGCAAATCTCACGGCTCGGCGCGTTGAAAATATCCATCGACGCCGGTGGGGCCGAGCGCTTCCAAAACGTGTACATGCTCCGCCGATACAGCCCCTCGCCCTTGTCGGCTTTGTAGTCGCGCGTGTTGCTGCCGATCATCGCCACCGCCTCCCAGACCCCGTCCGGCTGGTAAGGCTTCACACTCGGCCCGCCAAGCTTCCGCACCAGCAGTCCACTGCTGGCCAGGGCGTAGTCGCGCAGCATCTCGCCATCCATCCGGAACCGTGGCCCGCGCGAGAGCAGGCGATTCGCGGGGTCTTTTTCGAGTTTCAGCTTGTCGGCCACGGCGCTTTGGCGATAGGTCGCCGAGGTGACCAGCAGCTTGAAGAATCGCTTCACGTCCCAGCTCGACTCGCGGAACTCGACGGCCAGCCAATCGAGCAACTCAGGATGCGACGGCAACTCGCCCGTCGCGCCAAAGTCGCCGGCCGTGCGGACCAGGCCAGCGCCGAACACTTCCTGCCAGAAGCGATTCACCGTCACGCGCGTGGTTAACGGGTGATCGGCGTCGAGCAGCCATTGGGCCAGGCCCAGCCGATTGCGCGGCAGCTCGCTGTCCATCGCCGGCAGGATGTCGGGCGTGTCGGCGTTGACTTCGTCGCGGCGCTTGTCATAGTCGCCGCGGTACAAAATGTACGCCATCGGCGCTTCGCCCTTTTCGTTCATCACGTGGGCCACCGTGCCGCGCCCTTTGATTTGCGCCTCTTCGCCGCGCAGCTTGGCCAGCTCGGCCCCCAACTGTCGCGAGGTGGCGTCGAACTGGTTGAACCACCAGTCGAACAGCTCGCCCAGCTCGGCTTGCGTGCGCTTGTCGGCCGCCTTGGCCACGACGGCCAGGCTGCGCGTGCCGCGGGCCAGTTGCTCGACCTCGGTCGCCTTGAGCGCCCGACTGTAAACGCGAATGTCGTTCAAGACCGCGCCGTCGATCGGCCACGTCGAATGCCGTCGCCCCAGCGCCATGGGCACGTTGGCCTTGATGCTCCCCTTCAGCACCGTGTTCTTGGTCGTGACTTTCGACGCGGCCGGCAGCCCGTTCAGGTACATGTTGATGCCCGCCGCCTTGCCCGACCCGTCGTAGGTCACGAACAGATGGGCCCAATCGTTCGGCTTGAGCTGCGTGTTGCTTTGCAGCTTGATGCCGTCTTCTTCCCACTTGGCGACAAAGTGAACGCCAAAGCGGACCCCTTCGTCGATGTACAAGTCCCAGCCTTGAAAATGATCTTTCTCGCTCATCCGCGAGAGGAGCGCCCCGGTTTGCCGCGCGCCGGGAATGCGTACCCAAGCGCCGAAGGAAAAGGCGTCCTTGGTGTCGAAGCCGCCGACGTCGTCAACGTCGATTGGTTGATCCTTCGACGTTCGCAGCCCCTTGTCGGCCACGTGGCCAGGTTGCCACTGCAACGGCTTGGCCAGCGCGAGCGCTCGCATCTGCCCCTCGACCGCGGCGTGCAGCGTGTTGCCGACTCCTTCACTACACAGGGCGTGGAACTGCAATCCGTCGTGCGGCAGGTGCCCGGCGATCGAGCTGGTGCGTGCCGTCGGCAGCCAGTTCTTGTCGAACACTTTGCGGGCCACCGTCCGGTTGGCGTCGACTTTCCCTTGCAGGGCCGCCAGCTCCCCTTGCAGCGCCGACCAGCGGGCCTCGTCTTCCTCGGTCGGCACCACGACCACCGGCGGCGTGTCCTTGATATTGCCGTCGCGGGTGGCCTGGGTGGTGTTGTTAAAAAAGGCGGCCAGCTCGTAGAACTCGCGCTGGCTCAGCGGATCGAACTTGTGATCGTGACAAACCGCGCAGCCCGCCGTCAGCCCCATCCAGACTTGCGACGTGGTCTCGGTCCGGTCCCGGGTGTAGAGGACCGCGTACTCTTCGTCGATGATGCCACCTTCGTTGGTCGTGATGTTGCAACGGTTAAAGCCGGTGGCAATCCGCTGGTCGAGCGTCGGCGTCGGCAGCAGGTCGCCGGCCAACTGCTCGACGGTGAATCGATCGAACGGCAGGTTTCGATTGAACGCCTCGATCACCCATTGCCGGTAGGACCACATCTCGCGCATGTTGTCGAAGTGAATGCCGTGCGTGTCGGCATAGCGGGCCGCGTCGAGCCAGTAGCGGCCCCGATGCTCGCCCCAGGCCGGCGATTCCAGCAATCGATCGACGTACTTCTCGTACGCGTCCGTCGAGGTGTCGGCCACGAACGCGTCGACGTCAGCCGGCTCGGGCGGCAGCCCGGTCAGGTCCAAGCTCAGCCGCCGCGCCAACGTCCGCCGGTCGGCCTCGGGCGCAGGCTTCAAGCCCGCCGCTTCCAAGCGCGCGAGGACCAAGCGATCGATTGGCGTGCGGACCCAGTCGGTTTGTTTGACGGCGGGCAAGGCCGGACGGCGCGGCGGAATGAACGACCAGTGGACCTGGTACTCGGCCCCGCTGGCGACCCAGCGGCGGAGCAGGTCTTTCTGGGCCGGCGACAGTTTCTTGGTCGTGTCGGCCGGCGGCATGACCTGTTCGGGATCGCCCGACAGAACCCGCGCGATCAGCTCGCTGGCCTTCTCATTGCCCGGCACGATCGCGCCGGCGTCGATGGCCGCCTGGCGCTGGTCGAGGCGCAAATCGGCCTTGCGATTGGCCGAGTCGGGACCGTGACAGGCCAGGCAATACTCAGCCAGGAGCGGGCGAATGTCCCGATTGAATTCGATGGGTCGTTCGGCCGCCGCCGCGAGCGCGCCCACGCTCGACAGCGTTATGATCAAAGAAAGGAGCGCAGCCGCGCGCCGCCACAGGCAAGCCAACAACTCTGGCATAGGTCAATCCGCGATTCATGACGCGCCGCGCGAGCGCGAAGCGTTGGTTCGCGGCTGGCACAGCTTGTCGGTTCAGCTTCATGCCAGTCTGCCGGTCGGAATCGAACGGCAGTAGCCGAGCGTCACAGCTCGGCAGGCGCCCAGGGTCACGAGCTGGCGGTCGGAGCCACGAGCAGTCGTTCGCATTCCGGCCGACAGTCGGCGGGGAACGGGCACGGCGAACGCTGCAGGTTGGTCGTGGGTCGACCGCAGCCAGACATCTATGGTAACCAGCCCAAAGGAATCTGCCAACGATTTACCTGCGATCCCGTCGCCCGTGTTTTAGGTTAGAGACAAGGAAAAACCAGTAAATCACAGACAAATTGAAGGCTGGTGCCATCCGCTGCATTAAAACCCGTACTTCTCCTTTCGTAGCCTGAAGGCCTCCTTACCGCCCTCCATAACAGCGGTTATTTCTTTGTTAATCTCTTCAACATCGATTGCGCCTTCGCATTTCACTGTTCCTTTCGTTTGATCGCCTGCCGATCGATATCCACAGCAGATGACGAGGTCAGCATCACCATTAACGACAATGTTTGCATTGTGGCTGCTAAAGATTAGCTGCCGTTTCTGCTTCGCCCTCCACAGATCGCTAACAATTTCAAGGACGACTGGGTTGTCCAAATCTTCTTCAGGCTGGTCGATGATCAGCGGAGGGCCTTCCTGGTTCAATAGTACGCGCAGCAACGCCGTTGCCTGTTGCCCCGCGGACGCATCTTCAAACGCGATGTAGTCAGCCTCCCCAAGCCTGTACTCGAACCTCGGAATGTCACTGAGCTCAACAAGCGATAAGGTCAGCCATTCATCTACACTGAGCTTTACTGCAATTCGCTGAAGCTCCGTCGCAGTAAATCCCAGGCAATTGAGAAGTGGCGATCCCGGCAACGCTATCATCTCGCCATCCTTTGCTTCGATCGCAGCCAGCGCCTCCATTTCGTCCAGGATTTGAGACCACTCAGCGACAGAATCCTTCGCATCGGCAATATGAGCGCATAATTCATCGATCTTCTTCGTCCGAATCTTAGTTCCAGCAATTATCGCTCCGATTCGCTCCTTAGCCGCATCAATACCCGCTCCTCGCAAAAGGGTAGCCTTGATATACCCGTTCGAAAGCGACGTAAGCTCCCCACATTTTGTCTCGATCAGATCGGCTCGTTCGTGATAGATCTGGCCCCACTCTGCCTTAGCGCGAGCGTATTCATCCTCCGGCTTGCCTTGCGAGGCGAGGCGTTGACGGCTCGCGGCTAGCGATAAATTTAGTTGTCTTGATTCCGATTCAGCTTTTTCAATCTGCTTTAGCGTGGCTTGGTTTGAGGCCGCCTTTTCCTTCACTGCCTCAAAAAGCTTCAGGTGAGCCTTGTGCTTTGCATCCCATTCACGCTGACACTCCAGAAACGAGTGCAACGCGCCTTGACTTGCCGCATCTTCGAGGTTGACGGCGATTTCGCGCAATCGCTCTTTAGTCACTCGAAACAATGCCTCAATATGTTGACTTGCGTCACTCATCAAGCTTGTGCTCGTCAACTTGGCGTCCTCGGCGACTCGAGACGGCAACCTCGCCAAAGCTCCGCCGGCATCTCGCACGACTTCGCGCGCTTGCTCAAGCTCTCGATCCCAAGTAGCGAACGACTGTTCCTCGTTTTGGAACTTCACGTTTTCAGCGAGAATTGCCTGGTCTTCCGAGGACAGCCCCTTCAAAGACTCTCGCAAAACTCCCAATTGAGTTTGCAGTGATTCTAAAGCCAGCTCATCCCTCCTGATCTCACGTTGAATCGTCCGCTTTCGCTGGAGTTGGCCGTAGCTCGTACGAATGCGACTCTTTAAGTCATCAACACGGCTGGCAAGCTCTGCATATTGCTGTTTGATCGGGGCTAGCACAAATCGCATAAGCTCTTCGTTGCGAACACCAACTGCGCTCAATTGCTTTTGGCTGTAGGCCTGAACCGAAAGAAGATTCCGGACATCGTCCTCAGTACAAGGCTGAAAGGTACCCCCACCAATCTTTAGCAGCAGTTCTTTCGTACGTGCATTTCTTCGCACAACATGACTAGCGCTGTTGACAGTGAAACCGACAGTGACGACTGCCTCGAATGGGATTAGCGTATTCTCAATCAGACTCGCGCGCTTCGCTTGGAAGTTAGGCAAATCCTCGTCGCTTGCAGTTGAGGGCGGCTGATCACAGAGCGCCCAACGCAAATACTCTAAAATGGTCGACTTTCCGGTCCCTCTTCCGCCAATTAGGCAATTGAATTGGGAGTTGAACTCGACTCGTATGTGCCCGAGGAATTTGCTGTTTGATATATCGAGGTATTGAATTACCTGCGCTGGAATCTGAGGTTCAACATTGAAGATGCGAGTTTGGTGGGCGAGGCACGCCTGTCGAAGTGCTTCCGCGGTTGGCGTGGCCCACTTTATCCATGACACATGTTGCCCAAGGAGCCGGAAGTCTTCGTGCCGATTATCAGAGGTTTGAATTACCCCAATACTCTTGAATCCGTATTCTCGATTCCTACCTTCGATAATGCTCTTTATGCCAGCGCCCCAGCCGGAGACAGGGCCATCGACGTAGCCGCCTAGACACGGCATGTTCTTGTACTCTGCATGAAATCCTTTCCTGACGAGCGATGAGCCACTGCTTTCCGTCACATTGGGCAGAATGATGTAGTGCCCTTTCAAATGATCGTGCCGGTCGAGCATCTCGCAAAGCTGCGAGAAGCTCCTTATGTCCGATAGCTGTTTGGTGTCGATAGTCTGGTCTGCGCCAGGATCAGGCAGTTGCACCGCCAACACGGTGTAGAGAGTCGAGAGCATGTCCGTCGGAAAAGTGGCGTCAAGAATTACAAGAGCTTGACAGGGTATGCCCAGTGTTAGCTCCATTCCGGGAAACACGACGATTTGCTTTTCTTCCGGAATTGGGTTGCCTTGGTCATCCAATTCATTTGCCGCAGCCCGCTTTATGTACGAAAAAAACACTAGGTCGTGATGATCGGTGATCGCTACAGCGTCCAACCCTTTTTTTCGGCATTCTTGGATGAATGACTCGGCGTAAGACTGCCGCCCTGCTTCGTCGGAAGGACGAGTGCCATTCCATTGTCGATCTCGCGGGCTATGAACCTGAAAATCGCATTTGTGAAAATGTGCCCCTTTGTCCACTTTTGTGTTCTCCTGGAACAAACGCTGTACATTTCGTTCAGAACCGCGCAGCATTTTACCGCATTCCTTGCCGTTGCATGTACACGCCTTGGCATTTGGGGCAGAATTGAAAAGCAACTGACCAGGGATTACTGGGCGTGCCCCCTGGGCACGTGCTTGGCCGCCGTTGATCACTAGAATGGACGGCCGGTTCGCTTTTCTTTTGCGACGTGTTTCTCGTCCGCGACGTGCCGCGCTATGACTACCGGAAACGTGCATGCCGATCCGACGGTCCTCGTCGCGCACCTGACGGCGTGCATCGATCGGTTCGCCGCGGCCTGGCAAGCGCGCCTCGACGCACCGCCCGTCGAGCCGCCGGACCTCGCCGAGTTTCTGCCCGATGACACGGCGCTGTTCCGGCGCATGGCGCTGCTGGAACTCGTGAAGGTCGATCTCGACCGTCGCTGGCGGCACACCAATCGGCGATTGGCGCTCGAAGGGTATGCCGCGCGGTTTCCGGAACTGCTCGACGACGGGCGGATGCCGGGGGACTTGATCTACGAAGAGTTTCGATTGCGCGCGTTGCACGGTGATCGGGTCGAGCCCGAGGAGTATTTCGCCCGCTTCCCGGCCCAGCAAGACGAGATTCGCGCCCTGCTGTCCAACATGAACACCGAGCACACGACGTCGCTGTCGATCGTCTCGCGCGCGGTTGAACACAAGCCCGGCGACGTGATCGACGATTTTCTGTTAATCGCGCAGTTGGGTCGCGGCGCGTTCGGCAGTGTCTTCCAGGCCCGGCAGCAATCGCTCGGCCGGATGGTGGCCCTGAAGATCACGGCCGACAGCGGCTTTGAATCGCACACGCTCGCGCAACTGGACCACCCAAACATCGTTCGCGTGTTCGATCAGCGCCAACTCCCGCCGCAACTCCGCCTGATGTACATGCAGTACATCGGCGGCGGCACGTTGCGCGATGTGGTCGAGTGGGTTCGCAAAACGCCCGTCGAGTTGCGCTGCGGCGCGTTGTTGCTCGAAACGATCGACGAGCAGTTGAAAGCCCGGGGCGAGTCGCCGCCGACCGATTCGCGGACGCGGCGCTACCTGGCCCGATTGAGCTGGCCCGAGGCGGTCTGCTGGCTCGGCGCGCGCTTGGCCGCGGCGCTCGATCACGCCCACGGGCAAGGCGTGCTGCACCGCGACTTGAAGCCGGCCAACGTGCTGCTGGCCGCCGACGGCAGCCCCAAGCTGGCCGACTTCAACATCAGCAGTTGCGAGCTGGTGCCGGGGGCGACGGCCGGCGCGTTCTTTGGCGGCAGCCTGGCCTATATGTCCCCCGAGCAGTTGGAAGTGTTTCTCGGTCACAGCGCCACGGCGGCGTCGCTCGACGCGCGGAGCGACCTGTTTTCGCTGGGCATTTTGCTGTGGGAGTTGCTGAACGGCGAGCGGCCGTTCATCGACGAGATCAATGGCGAGCTGACATCGCGCGCGCTGCGCGAGATGTCCTCGCGGCGTTGGCAAGGGCTGACCGAGGCCGCGCTGGCCAGACTGCCCGCCAATTGTCCGGCCGGCATGGTCGACGTGTTGCGTGCTTGCTTGGAGTCGAGCCCGCCGCGGCGGATGGCAAGCGCGGCCCAGTTGCAGCGCGAGCTCGATTTGTGCCTGAAGGCTGACGTGCGCAGCCTGTTGCGTCCCTCGGGCCAGGGGGGGCTGGCCTGGATGCGGCGGCACCCTTGGCCGGTGTTGATCTTGGCCGGGCTGTTGCCCAACGTGGCGGCCAGCGCTTTGAACATCAGCTACAACTACCGCGAGATTCTTCGCCACCTGCCCCACGACGCGGCCGTGGCGGTGTTCCAGAAGCAACTGTTGATCATCAACTCGCTCGCCTACGCATTCGGCGTCGGGTTGGTGATTGCCTTGTGCCTGCCGGTGATCGAGGCGGCCCGGCGTCGCGCGAATCGACGCGATTTGAAAGGCGGGCCGCTGTTGCGCTGGCGACTCCGCTCGCTCCTACTGGGGGACTACGTGGCGGTGCTGACCGTTGTCGAGTGGTCGGTGTCGGGCGTGGTGTTCCCCACCTGGTTCCGGATGGCGCTGGGCAGCGAAATCGGCATCGACAGCAGCCACTTCATTCACTTCATCGCCTCGCAACTGGTGTGCGGGATGCTGGCCGCGACCTGGTCGTTCTTTCTGGTCACTTGGTATCTGATTGTGGTCGTCACGCCGACGCTGCTCGAAAACGAGCGAGATGACGAAACGATGTGGCTGGCGCTGGCCCGATTGAGCTGGCGCAACTCGGTCTATGCGCGGCTGTCGCTGGCCGTCGTGCCGATCGCGGTGATCGTCGTGCCGCTGGTCCACACCGAATCGCGCGGCGTGTTTGTCGGCCTGGGGCTGGTCGGTCTGCTTGCAGCCGCGCTCGGCTACGCGCTGGCCCGGCAGATTCAGCAAGCGATCACCAGCCTGCAAACGGCCGTCAGCGTGGAAGATCTGCCGACCGACGGGTCGGTGACAAGGTCGCGCTGAGGATGGCGTGATACCGATGGCCCAGTAATTGAACGTCGCGACGCAGTTCAAGGTGGGGGCGTGGGGGAGTGACGGGGTGGGGGAGTGCGCAAGCGTCAAACAGGATTGCCTTTGATATAAGGTCTTACCCCTCTACTCCCCCACTCCCCCACCATCCACTTCCCGCTGGCAGCAACTTCGTGGCACCCTCCGCCGGCCACGCTATAATGAATCCACCTTCCTGAACGCCTGCCTGCCCCCATCATCCACCCCGCCCGGTTTCGCCCATGCTGCCGTTGCGCTGGTTCCTGGTTGCGCTGCTCACCTGGCTGGCTGCCGATCTGCGCGCGGCCGAGCCGACCGCGCCCGAGCCGAGCGAACCAGCCCAGTCCGCCGCCAGTGACGCGCCGCCGGCGGTGAACTTCAGCCGCGACGTGCTGCCGCTCTTAAGCGAGAACTGCTTCCACTGTCACGGCCCCGACCCGGCCGCGCGCCAGGCAAGCTTGCGACTCGATACCGAGGCCGGCTCGCGCGCCGCCGGCGACAGCGGCGAACCAGCCATCGTCCCGGGCCAGCGCGGCACGAGCGAGTTGTGGCGGCGGATCGCCTCGCACGACGCCGACGAGCAAATGCCGCCGGCCAAGTCGAACCGCAAGCTCACACCAGTGCAGATCGAGTTAATCGGCCGCTGGCTCGACGGCGGCGCGGCCTGGGGCAAGCACTGGGCCTTCGAAGGCCCGTATCGCCCCGAGCCGCCGGCCGTGAAACAAGCGGCCTGGCCGCGCAACGAGATCGATCGCTTCGTCCTGGCCACTCTTGAAGCCAACAAACTCAAACCTTCGCCCGAAGCGTCGCGCGAGACATTGTTGCGGCGCGTGACGCTCGACCTGACCGGCCTGCCGCCGACGGTCGAGGAGCTTGACGCCTTCCTGGCCGACAATGCGCCCGACGCTTACGAGCGCGCGGTCGATCGGCTGCTCGCGTCGCCGCGCTATGGCGAGCGCTGGTGCTGGGACTGGCTCGACGCGGCCCGCTATGCCGACACCAACGGCTACCAGGGTGACCCCGAGCGGACGATGTGGCCCTGGCGTGATTGGGTCATCGACGCCATCAACAAGAACATGCCTTACGACCAGTTCACCGTCGAGCAACTGGCCGGTGACTTGTTGCCGAACGCGACCAAGGAACAAACCCTGGCCACCGGCTTCAATCGCAATCACATGCACAACGGCGAAGGGGGCCGCATTCCCGAGGAATCGCGCGTCGAGAATGTCTTTGACCGGGTCGAAACCACGGGGACGATCTGGCTGGGGGTGACGATCGGCTGTACGCGCTGTCACGACCACAAATATGATCCGTTCACCCAGCGCGAGTACTACCAGTTCTACGATTACTTCAACCAGACTTCTGAAGATGGTCGCGGCCGCAGCGGTCAGGCTACGCCGGCCCTCGACATGACCAGCAAGGAGCAGACCGAGCGCCTGGCCGAGCTGCGCAAAGTCGTCCGCGAGCGCGCCGCCGAAGTGGCGGCGCTGGAGCCGGCGATTTACGTGCGCCCCGAAGGGGAACCGGCCAGCCACTCGGAGCGCGGCGCCAAGATGCGCGAGTTGTTCCGCACCGATTTGGACAAGCCGGTCGGCTCGCGCGGCAATGCGCACTGGACCGAAGCGATTGAAGAGTTCGAGCAGACGAACCCGGACTATGTGGCGGCCATTCGCAAGTTGTTGAAGGCCGGCGACCAGCAACGAGCACTCGACCGAACATTGCCGCGCGTGATGGTGATGGACACTGTGAAGGAGCCGCGCGAGTCGTTCATCCTGGTCAAGGGGGCGTACAACAAGCCCGCCGACAAAGTGACCGCCGGCGTGCCGGCCAGTCTGCCGCCGTTGCCGGCCGACGCGCCGAAGAACCGCTTGGCGCTGGCCCAGTGGCTGGTCGCCAAAGAGAATCCTTTGACGGCCCGCGTGACGGTGAACCGGTTCTGGCAGGCGCTGTTTGGCATCGGTCTGGTAAAAACGGCTGACGACTTTGGCGTGCAAGGGGAACGGCCCAAGCAGCAGGCCTTGCTCGACTGGCTGGCCACCGAGTTCATGCACAACGGCTGGGATGTGAAGCGGCTGCACCGGCAGATCGTCACCAGCGCGACGTACCGGCAATCGTCGCGTGTTTCGCCGGCGCTCGTCGAAGTCGATCCCGAGAACCGGCTGATGGCCCGCGGCGCGCGCTATCGCTTGCCGTCGTGGATGCTGCGGGACCAGGCGTTGGCCCAGAGCGGCCTGCTGGTCGATCGTCGCGGTGGACCGCCGGTCAAGCCGTACCAACCGCCAGGTATTTGGGAGGAAGCCACCTTCGGCAAGACGACCTACACGCCGGACACGGGCGAGAAACTGTATCGCCGCACGCTCTACACGTTCTGGCGGCGGATCGTCGGGCCGACGATGTTGTTCGACAACTCAGCTCGACAGGTGTGCAGCGTGAAGCAAGTGCGGACCAACACGCCGTTGCACGCGCTGGTGACGTTGAACGAGACGGTTTACGTCGAGGCATCCCGAGCGCTGGCCGAGCGCGTGCTCGAAGCCGGCAGCGCCGATAACAGCGAACGCTTGGAGCGGCTGTTTCGGCGCGTGGTCGCGCGGCGTCCCACGGCAGCCGAGCAGGATATCCTGCTCAAGCGACTGGCGATTTTACAGCAGCACTACGACCGGGATCGCGACGCGGCCAAGGCGCTACTAAGCGTCGGCGATTCAAAGCGGAACGAGAAGCTCGATCTGGCCGAGCACGCCGCCTGGGCCGAGTTGTGCTCGCTGGTGATGAACCTGGACGAGGCGGTGACGCGCGAGTGACAGATTCCGCCACGGAGACACTGAGGCACGGAGGTTTACACGGAGAAGAGTGAGGAAATGAGAGTTGTGAATGACCGATGATCAAACCCCAATGACCAAAAGGAATCGCGTTGGTTCCCGTTTATCCCCTTGGTCATTGGTGCTTTTGAGTTCTCCGTGCTTAACTCCGTGTCACCGTGCCTCCGTGGCTAACTGAACCGAGTAGACGACCATGAACCCCTTTCACGACGCAACGCACCACCTGACACGGCGGCATTTCTTTGGCCGCTCGGCCGTGGGCATTGGCACGGCCGCGCTGGCGTCGTTGTTGAGGGGACAGTTTGCCCAGGGGGCCGAAGCCGTCGCCACGCGCGGCACGCCCGCCGGCGCCGCCGATGACAAGCGGCGCGCCGTGGCCGGGTTGCCGGGCTTGCCCCACTTTGCGCCACGGGCCAAGCGCGTGATCTATCTGTTCCAGAACGGCGCGCCGTCGCACGTCGACTTGTTCGATTACAAGCCCAAGCTGCGCGAATGGGCTGGCAAGCAGTTCCCCGAGGAAATCCTTGGCGGCAAGCGGTTCAGCACCATGACCGGCGATCAACAGGCCAAGCCAGCGCTTCCCGAAATCAGCAAGTTCGCCCAGCACGGCCAATCGGGGGCCTGGGTCTCGGACTTCTTGCCTCACACGGCCGCGATCGCCGACGAACTGTGCTTCGTCAAATCAATGCACACCGAAGCGGTGAACCACGCGCCGGCGATCACCTTTCTGCTGACCGGGGCCGAGATGGCGGGCCGGCCGAGCATGGGCTCGTGGATGACGTACGGCTTGGGCTGCGAAACGGCCGAGCTACCGGCGTTCGTCGTCATGACCTCGCGCGACAAGGAAGCGAGCTGCGGGCAAATCTTCTACGACTTCTATTGGGGCTCGGGCTTCCTGCCGTCCAAGTATCAGGGCGTGAAGTTCCGCGGCAGCGGCGAGCCAGTGCTGTTTCTGTCAAACCCCGACGGGGTCAGCAGCGACGTGCGGCGCGGCGTGCTCGACGACCTGGCGCGAATGAACCAGTTGCACCTCCGCGATTATGGCGACCCGGAAATCGCCACGCGCATCGCCCAGTATGAGATGGCCTTCCGCATGCAATCGAGCGTGCCGGAGTTAACTGACTTTTCGACCGAGCCGCAGCACGTGCTCGACATGTATGGGCCCGACGTCCAGCAGCAAGGCTCGTTCGCCTACAACTGTCTGATGGCGCGGCGGCTGGTCGAGCGGGGCGTCAATTTTGTCCAGTTGATGCACGCCGGTTGGGACCAGCACCGCAATCTGAACACGCAGCTCAAGATTCAATGCACCGACACCGACGCGCCCAGCGCCGCGCTGGTCAAGGACTTGAAGCAGCGCGGCCTGCTGGACGATACGCTGGTCATCTGGGGTGGCGAGTTCGGTCGCACGCCGTTCCTGCAAGGCAAGGTCGAAGACACAAAGCAGTGGGGGCGCGATCACCACCCTTACACGTTCTGCCTCTGGATGGCCGGCGCCGGCGTGAAGGCGGGGCTCAGCTACGGCGCGTCGGACGAGTTTGGCTTCAACGCCGTCGAGAACAAAGTCCACGTCCACGACTTCCAGGCCACGGTCATGCACCTGCTGGGCATCGATCACGAGCGGCTGACCTACCGCTTTCAGGGCCGCAACTTCCGCCTGACCGACGTGCATGGGCACGTGGTGAAGGCGCTATTGGTCTAAAGCAGCGATTAGCCATGGGCGGTTAGCGATTGGAAAAGAACCATGCCTGAGGTTAAATCGCCTCAGTCGCGCGCGAGACGACATCACCCCTTCGCTCCCGGGGAGAAGGTGGTGGCGCTCGCCGACGGATCAGGGTGGCGTGTCAGTCTCGCGTGGCGCGCCATTAACCCTTTGCCCCTTGCGGGGAAGCGGCGCGTCGATACCCGCGAGGCGTTGCTAGCCGCCGATCGTGGCCAGCGGACGCGAGGTGATCGAGTCGATCAGCGCCTGGAGCACGGCATAGAAATCGGTCGAGGTAATGATCCCGACCAACACCTCGTCGTCGACCACCGGCAGGCAGTTCACGCCGTTGTCGACCAGGATGTCGACCGCTTCGCTGATGGGTCGCTGGCCCGAGATGGTGAGCACGTCCCGGCTCATCACGTCGCCGACCTTGATCTGGCTCAGGTACGATTCCTCGGCGGCTTCGTGCGGGTTGAAGCACCGCAGCACGTCTCGATCGCTGAGCACGCCGACCAGCCGGCGGCCTTCGACCACCAGCAAATGCCGGAATTGTTTGTCGTGGAACATCTTCACGACTTCGAGCACCGTGGTGTCCTGGCTCACGCAGCAGGGCAGCGGCGTCATCACGTCGCAGACCAGCAACCGCGGCAAAGCGCCGAGCGTGCATGACTGTTGCAGAAACTCATGGAGACGCGTCCGCTTGGTGATCAGCCGGTCGATCATGTCCTGCTCCAGCGCTGGGGTGATGACGGTCGTAACGAGCCAGTCGGCCGGACCAACTGGTCCGACTGTATTTGATGCCTAGTTTTAACGTAGCTCACGCCCGGGCGCGCGGCGGGGCACCGCGCCGAAAGCCCTGAAAGGGCGCCGGCTTGGCTCCCGATCATTGACGGGGGGCTAAAGCGGAGAGGGGGACGACTGGCGCCACATGGGGTGAAATCTCCCCTTCTGGCCCGGCAAAACCCCCGCAAAACCGTTAGAAATGCTTGCTCCGCTCCGGACGGCTCGACATACTGAGGGAGTCATGTCAGGTAGGTGGTTCCCGCCCCGCGGGACCGCCCGCCCCCGCCTCGTTTGTTCTGTCGGTTCGGTCGCAACTCGTGGCGCCTTGGCGGCGCATTCGGTCTCGCCAGATCGATTGCCCGATTCGCGCAGTGGTGGCCTTCCGGTTGTTTTCAGTGCGTAGCCCGGCCCAGGCGTTGGGCTGCGCTGGTTCGATTCCCGCGTTTTGTCGCGCACTTTGATACCTATCGATTTCAGGAGTAAGTGATATGCAGCCAGCGGACGCTCAGGGGACCAATCGTCGCGACTTTGTCAAAGCCACCAGCACTGCGGCCGCCGCCACGGCGCTGATGGGCGTGGCCATTCCCAAGGTCCACGCCGCCGAGGACAACACGATCAACGTCGCGCTCATCGGCTGTGGTGGCCGCGGCACCGGCGCCGCGTCGAACGCCTTGTCGACCACGTCGAGCGGGCCGATCAAGCTAATCGCCATGGCCGACGTGTTCGCGAGCAAGCTCAACGCCAGCCATGAAAACCTGAAGAAGAAGCACGACGCCCAGCTCGACGTTCCCGACGACCGCAAGTTCATCGGCTTTGACGGCTATCAAAAGGCGATGGATTGTCTGCGTCCTGGCGACATTGCCATCTTCGCCACCCCGCCGGGCTTCCGCTGGGTGATGTTCGACTATGCGATCAAGAAGAACCTGAACGTGTTCATGGAAAAGCCGACGACGGTTGATGGTCCCGGCACGCGCAAGATGCTGGCCCTGGCCGAGCAGTCGAAGGCCAAGAATCTGAAGGTCGGCGTCGGGCTGATGTGCCGGCACTGTGAAGCGCGTCAGGAACTGTTCAAGCGCATCCGCGCCGGCGAGATCGGCGACCTGTTGACGTTGCGCTGTTACCGGATGCACGGCCCCGTCGGCTCGTGCGAGACGGGCCCCAACAAGGGTGACATGAGCGAACTGCTCTACCAGATCAAGAACTTCCACAGCTTCTTGTGGGCCAGCGGCGGCGCGTACAGCGACTTCATGGTCCACAACATCGACGAATGCTGTTGGATGAAGGACGCCTGGCCGGTCTCGGCCATTGGCAACGGTGGCCGTCATTACCGCGGCGACAACATCGACCAGAACTTCGACCACTACTCGGTCGAATACACGTTCGACGACGGCGCCAAGATGTTCATGGAAGGGCGCTGGATTGCCGGCTGTCGCAACGAGTTTGCCAGCTACGCCCACGGCACCAAGGGAATGGCCGTCATTAGCGCTTCGTCCCACTGGCCCAGCAAGGCGGCCATCTACAAGGGACAGATCAAGGACAAGGACGAAGTCGCCTGGAGCTTCGGCAAGGAGAGCTACAATCCGTACCAGAAGGAATGGGACGAGTTGGTGGCCGCCGTCCGCAGCGACACGCCCTATAACGAAGCCCAGCGCGGCGCGATGGCCAGCCTGGTCACTTCGATGGGTCGCATGGCCTGTCACACCGGCCAGGAGATCAAGCTCGACCAGATTCTGAACTCGGAGCACGAATTCGCGCCGAACATCGACAAGCTGACAATGACCGGCGACGCGCCCGTAAAGGCTAACGAAAAGGGTCTCTACCCGATTCCGATGCCCGGCATCACCACCAAGCAAGAGTACGCATAAGCGGCGTACTCGGTTGGTTGAATTGGATTTCGACAAGTTCTCTTGAGCCCCCGGTCATTGACCGGGGGCTTTTTGTTGGCTTCATGGCACGTCGACAAGATGTTTTTTTCGCGTCCCCAGCATTAAACCCTCGTCAATTTGAGTTGCGATTCACCGGGGTCGGTAATCAAAATGGAAGCCACGTTCGCATTCTTCTTGGCACACGCACCCTCGTAAGCTTTGTCGCCCATGCCCTGGACACGCACGATCTACTTTTCGCTTGCGCTGCTTCTCGGGGTGGCATCTGGCTGCAAACCTGCGCCCGAAGCCAAGGCCAAAGCTGAACCGCCAGCGAAGATTGCCCAGGTCGCTCAAGAGAGCGAGTTGAACACCATCAAGCTCACCCCCGAGGCCGAAGGCCGGCTGGGGATCACCCTGGCCCCGATCGCGCGGCGGCCGGTTCAAATGCTCCGCCCCTATGGTGGCGAGATCGCGCTGCCGACAGGGGCCTCGCTAATTGTCTCGGCCCCCTTGGGTGGCACGTTGCAAGCCGCGGGCAGTTCCTTCCCCAAGGTCGGCAGCCGACTCAAAGCAGGACAGCCGGTGCTGACCCTGTTGCCCCTGTTGTCGCCCGAGCGTGAAGTGCTGACACCGGCCGAGAGGGTTCGCTTTGCCGAAGCGCGCAACATCGTGCGCCAAAGCCAGATCGACGCCGCCGGTCAGGTGGCCCAATCGACCGCCCAGGTCGAAGCGGCGCAGATCGCGCTCGAGCGGGCCCAGAAGCTGCTCAAGCAAGATGTCGGCACGGCACGGGCTGTCGACGACGCCCAGGCGCAACTAAACATCGCCCAGAAAGCTCTCGACGCCGCCCGCGCGCGTAAGTCGCAGGCCGACAGCATCAACTTGGACGAAGCCCCCGGCAAGCTCGCGCCGCTGACCATCACCGCGCCGCGCGACGGCATTGTCCGCGTCGAGCACGTCGCGCCGGGCGAAGCGGTCGCCCCCGGCGCGCCCTTGTTCGAGGTGCTCGATACTAGTCGCGTCTGGGTCCGCGTCTCGGTCTACGCCGGCGAGGTCGATGCGCTGGCCCCGAATCAACCTGCGCAAATCTCCGGTCTGGCCGATCGGCTCGTTGACAAGCCGCTCAGCGCGGCGCCGATTGCCGCGCCACCGACGGCCGTACCGCTGGCCGCCGCGGTTGACTTGTACTTCGACCTGCCGAACGCCGACGGCCGCTTCAAGCCGGGTGAACGTGTGACGGCTCGGCTCCGCTTGCGCGGCCAGGACGAGCAACTGACCGTTCCCTGGTCGGCGGTGATCTACGACATTTATGGCGGCACGTGGGTCTATGAACAGACCGCGCCCCACACCTTCGTGCGCCGCCGCGTCGAGGTGCGCCAGGTGCAGGGCGACACCGCTATTCTCGAGCGCGGGCCCGCCGTCGGCGCCAAGATCGTTACCGCCGGCGTGGTCGAGATGTATGGCGCCGAATTCGGCTTTGCCAAGTAGGGGCGCATGAACTGGCTGGTCTCCACTTCGCTCCGGCTTCGCTACGTCGTCCTGGCGGCGTCGTTGGCGTTGATCGTGTTTGGCATTCCGGTGCTGAAGACCACGCCGCTCGACGTGTTTCCCGAGTTCGCGCCGCCGCTGGTCGAGATTCAAACCGAAGCGCCGGGCCTGTCGACCGAGGAAGTCGAAACGCTGATCAGCATGCCGCTCGAGAACGCCCTGACGGCCACGCCGTGGGTCAAGACGATTCGCTCGAAGTCGGTGCTCGGGCTTTCGTCGGTGGTGCTGATCTTTCAGGACGGCACCGACCTGATCCGCGCGCGGCAATTGGTGCAAGAACGCCTGGCGATCGAGGCCGGCAAGCTTCCCGCCGTGGCCCGGCCCCCGGTGATCTTGTCGCCGTTGTCGTCCACGAGCCGCGTGATGAAAATCGGCGTCACGTCCGACACCATGTCGCAAGTCGAGCTGACCACGCTGGCCCGCTGGACGATTCGTCCGCGGCTGATGTCGATTGCCGGCGTGGCCAATGTGGCCATCTGGGGCCAGCGTGATCGGCAGTTCCAGATTCGCGTCGATCCCGACCGGTTGCGGGCGCACGGCGTGACGCTCGACGCGGTGCAACGGGCCGCGGCCGACGCCACCCAGTTGATCGGCGGCGGGTTCGTCGACACGCCCAACCAGCGGATCGCCATTCGCCAACAGACCGGCATCTACCGCGCCGAGGACTTGCGTGACACGGTGGTCGACTATCGCACCGGCTCGCCGTTGCGACTGGGCGACGTCACCGAGACGGTCGAGGGCTTCCCCACGCCGATCGGCGACGCCGTGATCAACGATCGCCCCGGCTTGCTGTTGATCGTCGAGAAGCAGCCCTGGGGCAACACGCTCGACGTCACCCATCAGGTCGAACAGGCGATCGAGGCCCTGAAGCCGGGGCTGGGCGACATCACGCTCGATCCCTACATCTTTCGCCCCGCCACGTTCATCGAGCGCTCGCTCGTGAACCTGTCGCACGCCATGGCGATCGGCTGTGTGCTGGTCGTGGCGATCCTGGTGGTGTTCTTGTACGATTGGCGCACGGCCCTGATCAGCCTGACGGCGATTCCCTTGTCGTTGATGGCGGCGGCCTTGATCCTGCACTTTCGCGGCGGCACGCTGAACACGATGGTCCTCGCGGGCCTGGCGATTGCGTTGGGGGAAGTGGTCGACGACGCCATCATCGACGTCGAGAACATTCTCCGCCGGCTGCGGTTGAATCGCGAGCTGCCGCAGCCGCTGCCGGCGTACCAGGTGGTGCTCGACGCCTCGCTCGAAGTCCGCAGCGCCGTCGTCTATGCCAGCCTGATCGTGACGCTGGTGTTTATTCCGGTGTTGTTTCTCGACGGCGTGGCCGGGGCGTTCTTTCGCCCGCTGGGCATCGCCTACATCCTGGCCATTGCCGCTTCGTTGGGCGTGGCGCTGACGGTGACGCCGGCCCTGTCGCTGCTGTTGCTGCCCGGCGCGCCGCTGGAACATCGCGACGCGCCGATCGCGCGCTTGCTCAAACGAATCTACGGCGGTCTGCTGCCGCCGCTCGTCTCGCGTCCCAAGTTGGCAATCGGGCTGATTGTCGTGACGTTCATCGCCACGGGCGTGGCCTTGTCGCGGCTGGGGGAAGAGTTCCTGCCTAACTTCCAGGAAACCGACTTTCTGATGCACTGGGTCGAAAAGCCCGGCGCGTCGCTCGACTCGATGCAGCGAATTACCATGCGCGCCAGCCGCGAGCTGCGCGCCGTGCCGGGCGTGAACCATTTCGGCTCGCACATCGGGCGGGCCGAAGTGGCCGACGAAGTCGTGGGGCCGAACTTCACGGAGCTGTGGATCAGCGTCGACCCCGACGTCGATTTGCCCACGACCGTGGCCAAGGTCCAGGAAATCGTCGACGGCTACCCGGGCTTGTACCGGGACTTGCTCACCTACCTGAAGGAGCGGATCAAGGAAGTCCTCACCGGCGCGGGGGCCACGATCGTCGTCCGCACCTTCGGTCCCGACCTGACGGTGTTGCGCACCAAGGGTGAGGAAATCAAGGCCGTCATTGCCGACGTGCCAGGGGTGATCAACCTGAAGCTCGAAGCGCAAGTCTTGGTGCCGCAGATTCAGCTCAAGCTCCGCCCCGACGCGACGGCGAAGTTTGGCTTGACTCACGGCCACATTCGCCGCTCGGTCGCCACCCTGATTAAAGGGACCAAGGTGGGCGAACTGTACGAGAATCAAAAGAGCCTGGACGTCGTGGTGATCGGCGTGCCCGAGTTGCGAACCGATCTGGCGGCGCTGGCGCGATTGCCCATCGACCTGCCCCTGGGCGGGCAAGTGCCGTTGTCGGACGTGGCCGAGTTGCAAATCACGCCCGCGCCGAACGAGATCAAGCGCGAGTCGGCTTCGCGCCGACTGGACGTGACGTGCAACGTCCAGGGGCGCGACCTGGGGGCCGTGGCCCGCGAGATCGAAGAGCGTGTCAAAAAGCTCTCGTTCCCGCATGAGTACCATCCCGAGTTCCTGGGCGAGTACGCGGCCCGGGCCGAGTCGCAGCGCCGGCTGTTGTCGCTGACGGTGGTGTCGCTGATTGGCATCTTGCTCATGCTGCACGTCGATTTCAGCTCGTGGCGCTTGACGCTGCTGGTCTTCCTGACGATTCCGTTCGCCTTGGCCGGCGGCGTGGTCGGCGCGATCTGGCAAGGGGGAACCCTCTCGCTCGGATCGCTAGTCGGCTTCGTCACCGTGCTGGGGATCGCGGCCCGCAACGGCATCATGCTGGTCAGCCACTATCGCCACCTGGAACAAGTCGAAGGGGTGTCGTTCGGCGTCGAGTTGGTCCTGCGCGGTGCCCAGGAGCGCCTGACACCCATTTTGATGACCGCGCTGGCGACGGGGTTGGCCTTGGTGCCGCTGGTCATCGGGGGGAACAAACCAGGTCAGGAAATCGAGTACCCGATGGCGGCCGTCATCTTGGGCGGACTGGCGACCTCGACGCTGTTGAACCTGTTCCTGATGCCGCCGATCTATTTGGCCTTTGGCGGCGAGCGTCGCGCCGAGTCCCCGGCGGCCTAATGCCAGCACTGCTGGCGCATCAAGGGTTAATTTCACGTGCTGTCAGCGTCGCACCGGTGCAGTCGCCACGCTTCCCGCGACGAAGAACAGATCAGGAGACTTTGCGCTCTGTAGCGTTTCTGCCGGCAAGGATGCCGTGGCGCAGGAGCTGCGCGCAGAGAATTAGCATCCCATCGCGGTTGCGGTAGCGCGTTGCTGACAAGGACGTCGGGCATGTCGTGGCGAGGATGGATCTCGGTGGGGCTACTGACGCTCGGCGGTTGCCGCGGCGCTGCGCCGAACGTGGCCGAGCTGACGCCGCCGATGGTTGTGTTGCCGGGGGATTCAACGCCCGTTGCGCCTCTCCCCACCGCGACCAACATTCAGTTGGCCAGCCACACCAGCGAACCAAGTTTGACGTTCATCACGCCGGCGACGATCCCCATGCCCGCCGCGCCGACGCCGCTTGCGCTTCCGCCGAGTGGGCCAGTGGTCGTCCCCGCGCCTGAACGGGTGCCGGATCCGACGCCACGGTTAAATCTGTTTCAGGCCATCGAGACCTCCCTAGCCCAGAACCCAGACCTGACCACGCTCCGCCGCAACGAAGGGGTGAGTCGCGGCGCGCTCGGCGTGGCCCAGACCTACCCGTTCAATCCCTTCGTCCAGGTTCAGGCCACGCCGCTGCAACAGGCCACCACCGGCGGCGCTGGCACGGTCTATCACTATGTGCTGCTGATGCAGCAGTTGCAGTTGGGCCACCAGCAGCGCTTCCGCGAAGAGGCGGGCATGGCCGCGCTGCAAAGCGTGCGCTGGAACATTCTGCAGGCCGAGTTGAACAACGTGGCTCAGACGCAGCGACTCTATTTCATCGCGTTGTACCAGCGTGCGCTCGCCGAGCTCATGCAAGCCACGGCCGATTTGAACCGCGAGCTGCTCGACACCCTCGAAAAGCAAAAGCAGCTCGGGCAGGCATCCGGCGCCGACGTGGCGATCGTCCGGCTCGATGCCCACGGCACGCGGCAACAAGCCGAGCTGGCCGTGGCCAATTACCAGACGGCGCTGCTGGACCTGCGCCGGCAGTTGAACCTGCCGCCGCAAGCGCCGCTGGCGCTCGACGGCGACTTGCGCGCCTGGCGATGGGAGGCGCTCGACAGCGAGCGCGTGGCCCGGGCGTTGTGCGCCAGCCCGCAACCGACGACGATCGCCAATGCCGAACTGCTGATCGTCGACTTTGCCACGCGCCGGCCCGACGTGATGGCGGCCCGCGCCGACGCGTCGGTGGCGCGGGCCAACGCCAACGTGGCCCGCGGCTCGTTGCGACCCGACTTGCAAATCGGTCCTTATTACCAGCGAACCGAAAGTGGCACAACGTACTGGGGCTTTCGCGCCCAGTCGGACATTCCCGTCGTCAATACCGGCATGCCACTCGTGCGCCAGCGCGAAGCGGAAGTGGCCCAGCGCTCGGTCGCCTGGCAACAGCTTGAAGCGAGAGCGCAAGTTGAAGCCGCCGCCGCTGTCGATCGTTACCAGCGGGCGCATCGCCTAGGGGCGCAGTCGCTCGTGGCGCTGCAAGAGTCGCTGCCCGGCGAGTTGCGCCGGCTGGAAGAACAGTTCAAAGCGGGCGAGGTTGATATCCTGCGCGTGGTCGCGGCCCGGACCAGCCTGATCAACTTCCAGCGCGCCCACCTCGACAGCCTGAACGAGCTGGCCCAGGCCGCGGCCGTCGTGACCCAGACCACGGGCCTGCCTCCCGAGACGATTCTGAGCGAACCAGCCCCGCCGGCCGTGCAGAAGTAACGGCGACGCAGTCATCCGCGCCGCCATATCGTGGGTGGCACGTCCCCAGCGCAGCGCAGGGCGTGGTGAAGCACGAAAAAAACGCCGTCACCTGTACGCGCCTCCCCACGCCCTGCGCTTCGCTTGGGCGTGCCACCCGGAATGCCAGAACGGCGCTCTATCGAGCCGCCGTGCGCTGCGGCGGCCGCGCGGGACGCTCGGGTTGAGTCTCACGTGCCGGGTCGTAATCGGGGTTCGGCGTTGGCATCTGGGCCCCGACTTCGCGGCGCCAATCGGCCAATTGCTGGCGCAGTTGGGCCGCCCGCTTTGGTTCAATCTTGGCCAAGTCGCGCGTCTCGCCGACGTCGTTCTTCAAATTGTAGAGTTCGACGTGGTGGTCTTCATAGAACTCGACCAGTCGATAATCCCCCACGCGAATCGCCCCGTACGGCGTCGCGCCGCCGGGGTGATAGTGTGGGTAGTGCCAATACAACGGCCGCGCGAGCTCCTTGGTCTCCTGCTTGAGCAAGGGCGTGATGTCGCGACCGTCGACCGGCGCTTTACTTGCCTTCAGTCCCAGCGCGCTCATCACCGTGGGCAACAAGTCGATCGTCATCACTGGCACATCGCACGTCGAGCCGGGCTTGATCACCCCCGGCCAGCGCACGATCAGCGGCACCCGCACGCCTCCTTCATAGGCCGAGCCTTTGCCGACGCGCGCCGGCTGATTGCCGGTGACGTTAATCAGCCCGCCGTTGTCGCTGGTAAAGATCACAATCGTCCGGTCGGCGACGCCTGTTTCGTCGAGCTTTTTGAGCACGCGCTCGACATTGACGCTCATGTTGTCGACCATGGCCGCGTAGCCCGGATTGTTCTGCTGGCCGGCGGTGGGTTGCTTGCCGGCCTTCTTGTTGGCGGCGTCGGTTGCATAGCCTAGCTTGTCATCGTACTTCTTCTTCAAGTCCGGCGGCGGCTGAATGGGCGTGTGAACCGCGTAGTTGGGCAAGTACAGGAAGAACGGACCCTGACGATTCGACTCGATGAACTTGCACGCCTCGTCGCCCAGCCGATCGGTCAGGTACTCGCCGGCCGGACCATCGGCCAGCGTCGGAATGTTGTAGGGCGAGAAATAGCTGGGCGGCTGGCCGCGATGATCGCCGGCAATCGCCACGTCAAAGCCCTGCCGCGACGGCTCGTACCCTTCGCCCCCCAGGTGCCATTTGCCGATCATGCCGGTCGCATAGCCGGCGTCGCGCAGATACTCGGCCAGCGTCACCTCTTCGAGCGGCAGATACTTGGTCCAGTCAGGGATCTTCAGCTTGGCCCACGGTCGCACGTGGCCGGCAATCCAATCGGTGACGTGCAGCCGCGCCGGGTAGCGACCCGTGAGTAAAGCTGCCCGCGACGGCGAGCAAACCGTGCAGGCCGAGTAGGCGTGGGTGAAGCGCATGCCTTGCGCGGCCAGTCGATCGACGCCGGGCGTCTCGTAGACCTTGCTCCCCATGCAGCCCAGGTCGGTGAAGCCCTGGTCGTCGATCAGAAAGGCGACGACGTTCAGCGGCGGTTGCGACGTGCCGGCGCTGGCTCGTTCGGCCGCGACGGTCCACGCCACCAGGGCGAGCGCAAAGCAACAACCGGATCGCAGCATGGCGGGCAGCTCCTGGCAACCACAGGGGACAGCAACGCGCGAATCATGGGACGCATCAATGATGACGCGCCGAGCAGAGCGCGTATTCTGCTTGTCGCAACCGGCCAGGTCAATTTGCGACGGGCAATTTTGGATGCTATGACAAAGGCCCGCCTTCGAGACTCTATCGGGGGGAATGATCCTTCGGGAGCCGCCGGTGTTTCCTCACCTCGCTTGTTTCGCCGCAGTTTTGTTGAGTGCTGGGATGGCGCTCGGCGTCCAAGCCGATGAACCCCGGCTCCAATGGCAGCGGCTGCCTTCAATACCCGATCGGCAGGGCTTTGCCGGCTCGTTCGCCGGCATCAGCAATGACCACCTGATCGTCGCGGGGGGCGCGAACTTCCCCGACAAGAAGCCTTGGGAAGGGGGCGAGAAACGCTGGTACGACAAAGTTTTTGTGCTTCCGATGCAGGACGGCTCTCAGTGGGTTGACCCTCACCATCAACTTCCCGGTGAGATTGGATATGGCGTGAGTATTACCGCGAACAATGCTCTGATCGGCATCGGGGGAAGCAACAGCTACCAACATGTACGGCATGTATGGAGGTTCAGGTACGAGCACCATGGCGAGTCGTTTCGAGCCAGGATTAGAAAGCTGCCCGAGTTGCCGACACCTTGCGCCAACGCCTGCGGAGCGTTGGTGAGCCGCCGCCGAATCTATGTCGCCGGAGACACTGAAACTCCCACGGCAACCAAGGCAATGCACACGTTCTGGTCGCTTGACCTCGACAACCTCGATCCTGGGTGGCGCGCCTGGCAGCCTTGGCCGGGGCCCAAGCGAATGCTGGCTGTGGCCGGCTCCCACGACGGCAAGTTCTACCTGTTCGGCGGCGCGGCCTTGGACGCCGGCCCCGACGGCAAGCCGGTGCGCCGCTGGCTGACCGACGCCTATTGCTATTCACCCACCGACGGCTGGCGGCGCTTGGCCGATCTGCCCCGTCCGTGCGTGGCGGCCCCTTCGCCGGCGGTGACGACCGGGGATGGTAAGCTGCTGATCCTGGGTGGCGACGACGGCCGACAGTTGACCGTGCCGCACGATCAGCATCAGGGCTTTCCCCGCGACGTGCTGGTGTACGACGTGAAGACCGATCGCTGGTCGCGCGGCGACGAGGTGCCGTTCTCGCTGGTCACCACGCCGGCCGTGATCGACGGCGATACGATCATCGTCCCCGGGGGCGAATCGCAGCCGGGCGTTCGCTCGACCGAAGTCTGGCAAGGACGTTTCGTAACCGACGACAAATAGCAGGAAAGTCAAACGCGATGAGCAAGCCTCTGACTGGTGTGTTGCCGATCATTCACACGCCATTCCTCGATAACGATCAGCTCGACTTCGCAACCTTCGCGCGCGAGATCGACTTCATCTATGCCTGCGGCGCGCAGGGTTTTGGCATCGCGATGGTGTCGGAGGTGCTGCGTTTGACGCCGGCCGAGCGCGTGGCCCTGACCGAAGCCGCCGTCCAGGGAAGCCGCGGCCGCGGCGCCGTCTTTACCAGCGTGGGGGCCGAGAGCATCGAGCTGGCCGTGCAGTTGACCCGCGCGGCGGCCCAGGCCGGGTGCGACGCGGTGATGGCCGCGCCGCCGCTGTCGGCGCGCCTGGGCGAAGCGGCGCTCGTTGACTACTACCGGGCCATTGCCGACGCGGTCGACATTCCGGTGATCGTACAAGACGCGTCGGGGTACGTCGGCCAGGCGATCCCAATGGCGGTCTACCTGCGGCTATTAGAGCGCTATGGAGACCAGAAGATTCAATTCAAGCCCGAGGCCGCGCCGATCGGGCCGAACTTGTCGGCCCTGCGCGACGCGACCGGAGGCCGAGCGAGGATCTTCGAAGGCTCGGGCGGAATGTACCTGGTCGACAGCTTCCGTCGTGGCATCGCCGGCACCATGCCGGGGGTCGAGTTGTTGGATGGCATTGTCGCCTTGTGGCAAGCATTGGTCCGCGGCGACGACGCGACCGCGTACCGGGTGGCGTTGCCCTTGAGCGCGCTGGTCGCCTTGCAGTTGCAAGCCGGCCTGGACGGGTTTCTGGCCATCGAGAAGTACCTGCTCGTTAAGCGGGGCATCTTTGTCAACGAGCGCCGCCGAGCGCCGTATTCGTGGTCACTCGACAAGGAAACCGCCGCCGAAGTTGATCGGCTGTTCGCATTGCTTAGCGCTGCGATTGTCAAGTAACGGCGCATCGATCAATCGAGACGCACAGTGGCGAGACCGATCAACACCCCTCCCTTTTAGGGAGGGGCTGAGGGAGGGTAAAGACGCCGAGTACCAAATGGCTTAGCGCTCAGAGTTGCGCGATATTGCGCAACATCCATCGGCCTGCAACGCGTTTACCCTCACCCGCTTCGCTGCGCTCGCGACCTCTCCCTGAAAGGGCGAGGTGTTGAAGCTGTCGCTTCAAGGGGCAAAGAACACGCGCTCGGCGGTGTTGCACAAGATGGCGTCGCGCTCGCTGGCGCTCAGGAAGTCGAGCCGGTCGCGGATCAGGGCAATCGATTCGCCGTAGGTGTGCCCTGGCTTGACCTGGAAGGGGCAATCGCTGGCCCACATCAACCGACTGGGGGTGAACGCCTCGCAGAGCCGGCGAATCATCGGCGCCAAGTCATCATAGGGTGGCCCCTTGGGGCTCAGCGCGTAAAAGGCCGAGACCTTCACGTGCAGCTTCTTGTGCCGCGCCATGCCGCACAAGAAGTCGACGTCCTTGGCTTCGATCGTGCCGCTCGTGCCGATCCGGGCGCAATGGTCGATGACCACCGTTGTCTCAGGAAACTTATCACACATGCGGTCGATGCTCGGCAGATTGTGCGGCCCCACCAGCGGGCAAATTGCGAGTCCCTGTTTGGCCGCGTAGCCCCACATCACCTGCAAGCCGGCCGATTCGAGCCCGTCGTCGCCGGACTGCTGGCGCGGCGTGATGCGAAAGCCGCGCACGCCTTGCTCGGCCAGCTTGCCCATCGCCACGTCAGGGTGGGGGACGGTCGAATCGACGATACCAACGCCGGAGAAAACGCCGGGGAACCGCCGCATGGTGTCGAGCATGTACGAATTGTCAAAGCGGTAGAAGCTCATCTGGATCAGCACGATCCTCTCCACGCCCGCCGGGCGAGCCAGGGCCAGCAGCTCCTCGGGCGTAAAGCTAGCCGGCTTCATGTTCTCTTTCTTGAAACCCTCGGCCAGCGGGTAGCGCTCGGTGTCGGGCGTCCAGACGTGAACGTGAGCGTCAATCGCGCCAGGGAACTTCGGCGCGTCAGCGGCGCGGGCGGTTTGAGTCATCGGCAAGTTCGCTTTCGGCAACAGCGCGCTCAGCAGCGCGCCGGCAGTGCAAGTAGCCCCGGCGCGAATGACATCGCGGCGGGTGTGAAGCTTGGGAGAGCGCGGTTCGTGCGAGGCGGTCATGGGGCGGATCCTGCTGCTTTGGTGGGAATGACGCCCATGCTAACTGCGCCGACACACAAAAGCACGCACCGCGGCGGTCCAGATTTGCAACCGCCTCGGCCTGCGTTAAGCTGAACGTCGCCCGCCGGCGCGAGCGACGCGTACCGGTGAGCCGTTTACCCCCCAGGAGGATCGCCGTGGCCGCCACGACCAGCACAATTACAGAACAACAAGTTGCCGCGTATCGTCGCGACGGGTACATCTTGCTGCGCTCGCTGTTCGCGGCCGACGAGATGCAATTGCTGTTGGACTATGCCCGGCGCGATCCGGCGCTGCAGTCGGCGGCTTACGCCCGCAAGGACGCCTCGGGGGCCGAGACCAAGTTGGCCCTCTGGAATCACGCGGGGGATGATCTGTACAGCCTGTTCGCCCGCTCGCCGCGGATTGTCGATCCGATGACGCAGCTCTTGGACGACGAGGTCTACCTGTACCACATGAAGATGATGCTCAAGGAGCCGCTGGTGGGCGGGGCCTGGGAATGGCACCAGGACTATGGCTATTGGTACAACAACGGTTGCTTGTCTCCGCGGATGGCCAGTTGTCTGATCGCCGTCGATCGGGCCAATCGAGAGAACGGCTGCTTACAAGTCTTGCGCGGCACGCAACAGTTGGGCCGGATCGACCACGGCAAGAGCGGCGAGCAAACCGGCGCCGACATGGAACGGGTCAACGCGGCGCTCGAGCGGCACGAGTTAGTCTATGTCGAATGCGAGCCGGGGGACGCGCTGTTCTTCGACGCGAACCTGTTGCACCGATCCGATCAGAACCGGTCGCCGAATCCGCGCTGGTCGTTGATCTGCTGCTACAACGCCCGATCGAACGACCCTTACAAGGAATCGCGACATCCGCGTTATTCGCCGCTGGCCAAGGTGGGGGACGATGCGATTCGCAATTGGGGGCGTGAGCAACTGGCGGCCAAGAGCTAGTTCAGAAGTTACACGCATCGGTGGGTGGCACGTCCCAAGCGCAGCGCAGGGCGTGGTGCATCGCCACGGAAACATTGGGCTGGTACACGCTTCCCCACGCCCGAGGAGGGCGTGACGCCCGGACAAACCAAGGACAAGTGATGCTTCGCATACTAGTGATCGTGTCATTGAGTCTGCTTTGCGTGGCGGCCCAGGCTGCCGACGCTCCTGCCGTCGACGAACTGATTGCCACGGCCGTGCAGAAATTCCGTTCCGGCAAAACCGACGAAGCGATCGCGCTGGCCACGCAAGCCACCGCGGCGGCGCCGCGGGAGAGCCGAGTGTGGCTGTTGCGGGCCGCGATTTACGAGCGGCAGCACAAGTTTGACGAGGCGATTGCTGACTTGACCCGCGCGATCCAGCTCGAGCCCGACCGGCCCGACGGGTATCAACTCCGCGGCGTCAATCACTTCAAGGCCGGCCACATCAACGAATCGATCGCCGACTTTGACCGGTTCATCGAGCTGCGGCCCGAGCAGGACGCCCATCATTGGCAGCGCGGCATCTCGTACTATTACGCCGGCTGCTACAGCGACGGGCGCAAGCAGTTCGAGCGGCATCAAACAGTGAATCCGCAGGACGTCGAGAACGCCGTCTGGCATTTTCTTTGCACGACGCGTGAATCAGGTCTGGCCGAGGCGCGGAAGCATTTGATCCTGATCACGCGAGACTCGCGGGTGCCGATGGCCGAGATTCAGGCCCTGTTCGCCGGCGAAGGAACCGAGGCGGCGGTCCTCAAGGCCGCCGAAGCGGGCGACCCGCCGGCCGCGCGGCGGAATGAGCAGTTGTTCTACGCCCACTTGTACCTGGGGCTGTATTACGAGGCGACGGGCGACGAAGCCAAAGCGCGCGAGCACATTCTTACCGCGGCCGACAAGTACCCGTCGGAACACTATATGGGGGACGTGGCGCGCGTGCATGCCGCCCGCCTACGCGCGGCTGAGAAGAAGTAGTCGCTAGAGCAGCTCTCAAGAGACTGTTGCGTGGGTGGCACGTCCCAAGCGCAGCGCAGGGCGTGGGGAATCGCCCATCAAATATCGGGGTCGGTACATGCTTCCCCACGCCCGAAGGACGGGCGTGCCACCCAGACGCTAGACCGTGGCGAGAAGCGATCTAGTTCGCGGCGTTTACGCGAACAATTGCGCGACTGGAACCGCAAAGCCTGGCAGCACCTCGGGCAGCGTCAACGTCTGCTCGCGAGTGAGCTGCACTTCCGGCGCATCGGGCGAAAAGATGGTTACCAGTTCGCGCTCGACGTCGACGACGCACACGCGAAGTACCCCCGCCGTTAGGTATTCGGCTACCTTGGCAAGAACTTCATTTCGCCGATCGCTAGGGGATAGCACTTCTAAGACCAACTCAGGCAAGACGTTGAAGTAGCGAGTGGGCAAGGGGCCTTGCGGAACGCGCTGGTAACTGAAGAACGCAATGTCTGGTCCACGTACCGTGTCAGGCTCGTGTCCCGTGATCACGCCCGAATCATTACCCGCCAGGCGTCCAAGGGGATGGTCCTTGAGAAATGCTTTGAGTTCGTAACCGACATTCAAGCAAACTTCACCGTGACGCGGAGCCGGCCGGTTCATCATCACAATCTGCCCCCGCACCAATTCCGTCGGATAGCCCAGGTCCGGCAGTTCGCCGTACTCTTCGGCGGTCAGCAACCGTGTTCGATCGATGATGGCCATGACAATTTGATCGGCAATTCAAAAGGTTCGGCGACTGGCAGTTAGTAATGGTGCTTATGACGCTAAACCATTATACCGCCCGGCGGGGGCCGGTGCGGACGGGTTCGTGGCTGCCGGCGGCTGCTTGGGCGGTGCGGACGATGCCCACCGCGTCGAGTCCCAACTGGGCCAGCAATTCGCTCCGCTCGCCGTGCTCGATCCAGCGGTCGGGCACGCCCAGCCGGATCACATGGCTGGCGTTCACGCCGGCGTTTGCCGCCTCTTCAAGCAGCGCACTGCCAAACCCGCCGGTCAGGGCGCCTTCTTCGACGGTGATCACCCAATTGCTTTGCTCCAAAGCACGAAGCATGGTCTCGGAATCCAACGGCTTGATGAACCGGGCGTTGATCACGCCGACGTCCATTCCCTCGTTGCGCAGTCGCTCGGCCGCCTTCACGCATTGGGGCAGCAGCGTGCCACAGCCGATGATCATGCCATCGCGACCCCAATCGAGCACTTCGGCCCGGCCCGGCTCGATCGGCGCGCACTGGCGCGCGACCGTTTCGGCCGACGCCTTGGGATAACGCAGCGATACCGGCCCCGGCTGTTCGACCGCCCAATCGAGCATCGCGACCAGATCGGCTTCGTCGCCCGGCGCGGCCACCGTCATGTTGGGGAACAGCCGCATGTAGCCCAGGTCGAACATCCCGTGATGCGTCGGCCCGTCCGGCCCGGTTAGGCCCGCGCGGTCCAAGGTGAACACGACGGGCAAGTTTTGCAGGGCGACTTCCTGGAAGATCTGGTCAAAGCTGCGCTGCAGGAAGGTGCTGTAGATGTCGACGATCGGCCGCAAGCCCGCCTTGGCTTGCCCGGCCGCGAAGGCCACGGCGTGCGATTCGCAAATGCCCGTGTCAAAGAATCGCGTCGGGAAGGCGTCGCGGATGCGCTCCAGGTTGTTCCCCTGGCACATCGCGGCGGTCATCACTGTGACGCGCGGATTGGTTTCGAGCAGCCGGTGGATCGACTCGCTGACCACGTTGGTATAGCTGCGGGTCGATGGCTTCTTGATCGAGACGACTTCCTCACCGTCGAACTCAAACGGCGCGGGCGTGTGAAAAAAGACCGGATCGTTGGCCGCCGGCTGAAACCCGTGCCCCTTTTCGGTGACAATATGCAGCAGCACCGGCCCGTCCACATCCTTGACCAGCCGCAGGTACTTGAGCAACTGGGGCATGTTGTGCCCGTCGATCGGTCCCATGTAGCGGAAGCCGAGTTCCTCGAACAACATCCCGCCGTGCAGGCCGGCTTTGATCGATTCCTTGGCCTGCCAGAGCACGCGCTCAACCGGGTCGCCCAACAGCGGCACCTTTTGCAGCGCCTTGACGACTTCTTGCTTCAACCCGGTATAGAACGGGTTCATCCGCAGCCGGTCCAGATATTCGGCCACGCCGCCGACGCGGGGGCAGATCGACATCTTGTTGTCGTTCAAGATGACGAGCATCTTCTTCTTCAGCCCGCCGGCGTTGTTCATCGCCTCGAAGACAATGCCCGACGGGAACGCGCCGTCGCCGATGACGGCCACGGCATGGCGATCTTCCTCGCCCGGAATCAGATCATCACCCGACTTCAACCCCAGCACGGTGCTCACGCTGCAGCCAGCGTGACCGGTCATGAACAGGTCGTACGAGCTTTCGTTGGGGTTCGGAAAGCCCGACAGGCCCCCCTTGGTCCGAATGGTGCCAAACTCGTGGTACCGCCCAGTGATCATCTTGTGCGGGTAGGCCTGGTGGCCGGTGTCCCAGATCAGACGATCGCGGCGAAAGTCGAACACGGTGTGCAGCGCCAGGCACAACTCGACCACGCCCAGGTTCGAGGCAAAGTGAGCGGTACGATTGGTCAGCAAGTTGCACAGCGCGTGGCGCATCTCGCCGGCCAGGCTTTGCAGTTGCTCGACGCTCAGTCCGCGCAGATCTTCCGGTGACTCGATCTTGGAAAGCATGTCGTCCATTTAGCGGTCCCTTTCCAACACGTATCGGGCCAGCGCTTCGAGTCCCGCCCCTTGTGGGCCCAGCGGCGCCAGCGCGGCACACGCCTCGGCCACCAGGGCCTCGGCGCGACGCCGGCTTTCGCCCACACCCAACAGGGCAGGAAACGTCAGCTTGCCACGATCCACATCCTTGCCCACCCGCTTGCCGAGCGCTTGTTCACTTCCCGAGACGTCGAGCAGATCGTCCATAATCTGGAACGCCAGGCCCATCGCCCGGCCGTACCCGACGAGGGCGGTCATCTGCTCGGCCGTCGCCCCGGCGGTTAGCCCGCCGAGTTGCAACGAGACGAGGAACATCGCGCCCGTCTTGCGGGCATGAATTGATTCGAGCGACATCACGTCGCCTTGGCCGGCACTGGTCAGATCGTCGGCCTGGCCCCCGACCAGGGCCGCGGGACCAGCCGCCGCGGCCAGCAGCGCGACCGCGCGGGCCGCCACCTCAGCCGGGCTGATCTCGCGGGCCAAAACTTCAAAGGCCCGGGCCAGCAGGGCGTCGCCGGCCAGAATGGCCATTGCCTCACCATAGACCACGTGGCACGTCGGCCGGCCGCGGCGCAGGTCGTCGTCGTCCATGGCCGGCAGGTCGTCGTGGATCAGCGAGTAGGTATGCACCATCTCGACGGCACAGGCCGCCGGCAGGGCGCGCTCGATGGTGCCGTCGCAGGCCTCGGCAGCCATGGTGACCAGAATGGGCCGCAACCGCTTGGCGGGGGCCAACAGACTGTACCGCATGGCCTCGGCCAGCCGTTCGGGGCAGCCGGGCGCAGGCTGGCTAGAGGCGTTGAGAGCCGCTTCGATCACCGGCCGGGCTGGCGCAGCCATTTCGGCAAACGTCAGTTGGGGGACCAAGGTCATCCGCGGGCGGCCTTTGAAGATAAGAAAAGAGTTAGCACCGTCACGTGGCATCGGTCGCGCGCCGGTCGTTCGACGCGCACGAGCCGTCGGCCGCGGCCGTAATGTTCCGGGCCACCGACGCAACGCCCTAGTCTAAAACAACTTGGGCGCGTCGTCCACAACTTCCCCCCCCAGGTCATCCCGGGAGCGAGCCGTTTTGCCGCCGGCGGGCTTCGCGGCCGAGCGCTTTTGGCTGCGTGTGCTGGCCCGCGTGCCAGCGGCTGATTCCTCGTTAAACGTGGCGGTATCGTCGAACGGCTCGGTGGTGGGCTGGCCGGCGGCGTCGACATTGCTCAGCAGTTCGATCTTCCGTTCGGCCCGCTGCAAAATGCCGTGGCATTGGCGCAACAGCTTTACGCCCCGCTCGTAAGCGGCCAGCGAGGCCTCGAGCCCAGTGTCGCCGGTTTCGAGCTGGCCGACAATGGTTTCGAGCTCGGCCAGTGCCTGCTCAAAGGGGATTTCAGCCGCTGCTGCCTTGGTTTCCGCCACCCGCTGGGCTCCTCGAACCGATCGAACTACGTCAGGTTCATTACGCAGTCCCAGTATCGTTTGGTTCGCCCTGGTTGGCTATGGGGGGCTGGGTTCGCAGGACGCGGCTGATGATCTGGCCCCGCGAAACGTGCGTTACAAGCTCATCATCCGCTACAACTTGCGCAGCATCGCGCACAATCAGCCCGTCGGCGGCCCGGGTGGTCAGGCTGTACCCCCGTCCCAGCACCGCCAGGGGGCTGAGCGATTCGAGCCGGCCGGCCAACGCTCGGACCCGGTGGTCGGCGACTTCGGTGGTGTGAGCGATGGCCCGGCGTGCGCGAGCGCCTAGCTCGTCGAGCATCTGTGCGCGTTCATGGACGAGTTCCAACGGGCGGGTCATTGCTCGCGCGCTGGCCAGGTTGTCGAGCCGGCGGCGCAACAGAGCCGCGCGCTGGGCCAAGGCCGAGAGCATCCGCTGCTGCGTCGCGAGCAACCGGGCGTGCAGCTCTTCGCGCGCCGGGGCCACCAGCTCGGCGGCTTCGCTGGGCGTCAACGCGCGCACATCGGCGGCCAGATCGCACAGCGTGACATCGATCTCGTGACCCACGGCCGACACGACCGGAATCTTCGACGCGCGAACGGCGCGGACCAGGACCTCTTCGTTGAACGACCAGAGGTCTTCCAGGCTGCCGCCGCCGCGACCGACCACGATGATGTCGACCGGCGGCTGCAGGCGATTGACCGCGGCGAGCGCGGTCGCGATCTCGGCGCTGGCCCCTTCACCTTGCACGCGCGTGGGAACGACGAGAACATCGGTCCCCAGCCAGCGGCGGCGAAGCACTTGTAGAAAGTCGCGAATGGCCGCGCCGGTGGGACTGGTGATGAAGGCCACGCGCTTGGGATAGCGCGGCAATGGGCGCTTGTGCCGCGGGTCGAACAATCCTTCGGCGGCCAGTTTGTCACGCAGTTGTCGCAGCGCGAGTTCCAGCGCGCCGATCCCCTTGGGCTCGATCTGACGAATGACCAGTTGATAGGTCCCGCGCGGCGGATAGATTTCCAGGTCGCCACAGCAGATCACTTCGAGCCCGTCGTGCAGGTCGAACCGAGTCCGCTGGGCCGTGCCGCGCCAGATGACCGCGCGCAACTGAGCCCGTTCGTCTTTCAAGGTCAGGTAGCAATGCCCCGATTGCGGCCGGGAGAAGTTCGAGATCTCGCCCGCCACCCAGACGCCGACGAAGTTTGCTTCGAGCGTCCCTTTGATCTGATCGGTCAGGGCCGCGACGCTGAGCACTTGCGGCTCGTTGGTGGTTGATGCGGAGGAGTGGGGTAAAGACATCCGTGGCTCGATGGAAAGCTTACCGAGAATTGATGAGCCGGCATTGTACCGGTTCGCGCGCTGAACGACGATGAGGCGAGTCGCGACGAAAGAATTCCGCGCGAAATCTTCAAGAGCCACGGACGCAAGTCCGTGGTTAGCGCCGGTGTACGCTTCGAACCGGCGACTTACGTCGCCGGCTCTTGGACGCGCGTGGCGGCGTGTGCAGGGGCCGGAACACGTTCGTGCGCCGCGTCGATACGCAACTGCCGCTCGTGACGCCAGGCGTGTTGCTTGGTCAGCGGCCGTTCTTCGACCTTGCGCGTGCCGCTTTCGGCCCAGGCTTCGGCTTCGAGCGTCAAACGGCGCAGCAGCGCTTCGACCGACAGCCGGTGTTCTTCGACCCCATCACGATCGAGGTCGGCCGGCACATGCAACTCGGGACTGACCACCGCCCGAGCGCGAGAAAAAGGGCGCGGAATTGCGAACCGGTCCCACGATTTCAACCGCCAGGGGCGGTCGTATCCAAAGCCCATCGCCACGATCGGCAGCCCTAGCTTCGACGCTAGATAGACGGGCCCCTGAGCCAGTTCGCGGCGCGGGCCGCGCGGGCCGTCGGGGGTGATGGTCAGGTTCATGGTGCGACTCTTCTCGGCCATCTGCCGCAGCGCCGCGGCCGCTCCCCGGTAGGTCGAGCCGCGGACAAAGTCGAAACCCAAGTGATGGGCCACGCGCGTCAGCAGGTCGGCGTCGCCGTGCCGGCTGAGCAGCATGGCCAGATTGCAATAGCCGCGCAGGTAGAGTGGGAACAGGATGTACTCGTGCCAGAAGACGTAAATCTTCTGCCCCGAGTAGCTCGGCTTCACCGGATCGATCGACTCGTCGTAATAGGCGACGCGATAGTCGAGCGTCGACATCCACGCGCGGATCGTATGGGCCGCGGCCAGTCCAGCCGCGCCGACGAGAGCAGGAGAGCGAAGTTTCATTGCGTTGGCATCCGTGCCGGTTGGGGAGAAAAGTTACTGGTTGCTAGTTGCTAGCGGCTAGTAAAGATACACCGCTCGACGCCTTTCACTTGCAACTAGGAACCAGCAACTAGCAACTTCCATCCTTCCATTCCCCGCTGAATACTTCGACGGCGGGGCCTGTCATGAAGACGTGATTGTTCGCTTCGTTCCATTCCAGGCGCAAATCGCCGCCGGGCAGGTGGGCCAGGATCTGGCGATCGGACAGCCCGGTCAACACGCCGGCCACACAGACCGCGCTCGCCCCGGTGCCACAGGCCAGCGTGATGCCGCTGCCCCGCTCCCAGGTGCGCATGGTGACTTCGCCGGGGGAATGAACCTGCACGAAGTGAACATTGATGCGGCGCGGAAAGATCGGCTGGCGTTCGAGCCAGGGGCCGACCGTCTCGAGCGGCACCGCCGCCACGTCGTGGCAATAGATCATCAGGTGCGGGTTTCCCGTCGACACGCAGGTCATGTGCATGTCGATGCCGCAGGCGTCCATCCACTCGGCCGGCCCGCGAAACGGGATGTAACGGTCCAAGGGGAAGTTGACGATTCGCTCCGCGGCTTCGCCCGGCAGTGCGACCGGGATGTTGGCCGCTTCGAGGATCGGCTCTCCCATGTCGACGCGCACTTGCTGGACCCGATCGTTTTGCACCTCGACGTCGAGCGACAACACCCCGCGGCCGGTCTCGATCTTGAGCGTGGGCTTGCGGGCGATGCCGTGGTCGTAGACGAACTTGGCCACGCAGCGGACGCCGTTGCCGCACATTTCCGACTCGCTGCCGTCGGCGTTGAACATCCGCATCCGGGCATCGGCGACCGTGGACGGACAGATCAGGATCATGCCGTCGCCGCCGACGCCGAAGTGCCGGTCGGCGATCTTCTGGGCGGTCGCGGCCGGATCGGCCGGCACTGGCTGGTTGAAGCAATCGACATAGACATAGTCATTGCCGATGCCGTGCATCTTGGTGAAGAGCATGAGGGAAGTTGCGGGTTGCTAGTTGCTGGTTGCTAGTAAAGACAAGTACATGTCGGTTGGGAATCGAATAGAATTGTGCTCGCGTTAGAAAGAGGACGGCAGTTATGTCGTCACGACGCAGCGGATCATCACTAGCAACTAGGAACTAGCAACCAGCAACTTCCCCGCTTCTTATTCTACGCACTCAAATCAAGTTCATTGCCCGCTTCGCCGGCTGGGTCTTTCACCCCGGGGGCCGGCGGCGTTTCGGGCTCGGCCGTGGCTTCCGCGTTGTTGTTCGGTTCTTGACGCTCCCACAGTCGGCGGCCGTCGGCGTCGCGCTCGTGCGTCTCGTGCCCTTCCCCGTCGGTGCGGCCGATGCCGGCCGCATCGGTGGCCCGGGCGTCGGCCGCGGCGCGGCGCTCTTGAACGGTCGCGTCTTGCGCGGCGCGGGCTTGCTCGTTGCCGCGCGTTTGTGCGCTCGGACTACCGGCCAGACTCCCGACAATTCCACCCATCGGTCCAATGCTCATGGGGGCACCTTGGGGAAAAGTTGCTGGTTGCTAGTTCCTAGTTGCTAGAGAAAGGCGACTGGCGTTCCTGTCTTTACTAGGAACCAGCAACTAGGAACTAGCAACTACTTGACCTCTGTATTCTTCGCTCCGAGTTCCGCCTGCAATTGTTGCAACGCCTGGTTGACGCCGGGGAACGCCTCGCTGCGCAGTTGCGGCTGGTCGAGCGTGCCTTCGGCGTGGATCAACATGATCTGTTGGCTGGCGCTGCCGAGCACCGTCCGCAGCATGGGCTGCCGCCCGGCATTGGCGCCGACCATCGTATGGAAAGTGAGATGAATCTGACGGTTCAGGTTCACTTCCCCTTGCCCCAATAAGCTTACCACGTCGCCGGTCAAATCGAACCGGTCCAGGTACAAGTGCTCCCCTTCGACGCGGAAATTGATGTCCGACGACGTAAACGCCGTCAAATCGGGCTGCCGCAGATTCAGCACTTTGAGCAAGCTGACCATCAACGGCAATTCATAAATGTTGGCGTTTTTCAGCTCGATCGAGCCGCGCCCGCCCAAGTCGTGCAGGCTTTTGCCTTTGCCACGCAGGGTCAGTTGCGCGTAAATGTCGCCGCTCAGGCGCTCGCGGTTCCCCAGCGCCTCTTGGTTCCAGCGGGCCAGACTTCCCTTGTTGAGTGCCATCTGGAACTCGTACGGCGATTGCGGCCCAAACAGCAACCAGCCATCGACCATCGCCGTGCCGCTGTAAAGTTGCGCCGCCAGATGCCGCTCGGGCGCGACTTTCAGCAGTCGGTCGGCCCAGACGCCAACCAAGAGCCGCGTGTCGTCGATCCACAACGGGCCGCTCACGTCGGTCAATTGCAGGTCGCGGTACGTGGCCGAGTCCAGGTGGACCGTTCCTTGGCTTTGAAACTGCTTACCGTCGAAGTTGCCGCGCAGATGGACGCCGCCATTCAGGTTGTCGAGCGGCACGCCCAGCTTGCCGGCGTTCTGGTGCAGGTCGAACTCCATGTCCCAACCCGACGTGGTCGGTTCGTTCGGACGTCCGGTGCTGGCCAACTCGAACGCGCCGCGCATGTTGAACGCGCCGCTGAATTGCAACTCGGCCAGAGCCTTGCGCAAGCGCTCGGGCAGGGCCAGCATCAACGGCCGATCGAGCTGCACGCGATCGACCGTCATCTGGTTGAACCTCAAAGCCCAGCCGCCATCGGGACTGAACAGACATTCGACCTGGCTGTTAAGCCGGGTGCGTCCATGCTCGGCGCGCAAGTTCTCGATCGTGGCCCGGCCGTCGGCAATGGTGAACACGCCGTGAATGTTGTCCATCCGATAGGGAAACCGCGCTGGCTCGATCGACACGTTGTCGGCGGCAGGTTCGGCGCGAATGAACAACTGGACCGGCTGTCCCCCCGGCAGCACGCGCACATCGGCCGCGACGTTCACCGTTCCCTGCGGCTTCAGGTCCAGCCACAGTTGCCGCGCGGCCGGAGTGAGCGCGTCGCGCAACTCGTCCTCGAGCCCGACTTGCTGGCCGGTGATGTGCAGTTTCAAATCGCCGCCGGCGCTCGACGTGACCAGCGTGCCGTCGCAGGTGATCGCGCCGGGCCCCTTCTTGCCGGCCAGGCGTTTGAACGTCCACAGGTTGTCGAACATCTCGATCTGGCCGACGATGTTGTGAACCGGATAGGGGAACTTGTCGTACCGCATGCTGCAGTCGCGCAGCGTCAACAGCATCGACTTGTGCTCCTCGGGCACGCCGGTCTCAGTGCTGCGCCAGAAGCGAATCACCGCGTCACACGTGCCGGCCGCGCGCAATTGACGCACGACCAGGGCGGTTCGCTCGGGCAGGGCTTCGATCAGCCGATCGTTGAATCGGGCCTGCTGGGCGTGGATTTCGGCCCAGCCCAACAGCGGCGTTTGGTTCATCGCCCATTCGCTGATGATCTGCACCGGCGCGTCGTCGGCCTTGGCCACCAGGTTGACGCTCAGCTTGTGCTGCTTCAGCCGCAGCGCGCCGCAGGCGTTGTCGAGCCGATAGGGGAACTTGAAGTAGCAGAACGACATGTTCAGCAACTTGCATTCGCCGTCGATCTGCCAGGTGCGCCCGTCGAACAACAGGTCGCCGTCCAAGTCGATTTCGCCGGCCGGCTGGTACTTGCGCCATTCTTCCTGAAACCGCTCGGGCAGCACGCGCAGCCAGGACGATTCGACGACCAGCCGCCGCGCCGCCACGTGCAATCGGATCGGACTGTCGGGCAAGTAGCCTTGCCGCTGGCCGCTGGCCGTCAACTCGGCCTGGCCAATGCGCCCGGCCAGTTCCTCGATCCGGCAGCCTTGATCGTCGCAGTGGAACTTGATCTTCAGGTCGGTGATCGGGTGAGGCAGTCGCGCGTCGTCCCAACGTCCGCGCTGAATCTGGCCGCGCGCTTCATAGATCAGGGGCTGTGCCCGGCGCGCGTCGTAATCGCCTACGACATGGGCGTTCAATTGCGCGCGCAGCGCTTGCAGCGCGAGAACTTGCTGAGGACAAGGGCAAGGCATGGCCGTGGCCAGGTCGGGGCCCAGTTCCATGCCGTCGATCGTCGCGGCCAGTCGCCAGGCTTTGCCCGTGCAATCGATCCAGCCTTGCACGTCGATGCGGCGCACCTGGTCGGTCATCAAGTGACCGCGCAGGGCCATGCGCTGTTGTCCTTGCGTCGTGGCCGGATCGATCGGTTCGAGCCGGAGGTTGACATTGCGCAAGCGCATGACGGTGGACGGCGTCTTGTGCGGATCGAAGAGTTCGATCGTGGCGTCCTCCAGCACCACCGGCGGCGGTCGATCGCTCAGTTGCGGCAGCGGCAGCAGTTGGCCCAACGTCCACGTGCCGTCGGCATGGCGCACGCCGCGCAAGGTCAGCTTGCGCAACGTGATCTGGCGAACTTGCAACTGGTTGCGAGCCATGTCGGCCAGGTTGGTCGAACAGGCCAGCGTCATCTCATCGAAGTAGGCCAGATCGGCCGGCGGACCCGACAGCTTGGGGTCGGCGATGGCGAGGCCGCGGATTTCGATTCCTTCGCCGTCGATGATTCGCGCCGCGCGGACGCGAATGGACATGTCGCGATAGTGCTGCGCGATTTGAAATTGGACGCGCCGTCGGACTTCTTCGTTGAGCTTCTGAAAGCAATAGGGCCCCACGACCAGGCTGCCCAGAACGACGAGCAGCAGGCCCCACTTGAACCAACTCCAAGCGGTGTCGACGAGACGCGGAAAGATGGGTGCAAATCCTTTGCACAACGAAACTTCGAGAACAAGCGGGGCGGTAGTTTCGCGGCTTTCGAAACATGGGTCAAGGCGAGCCAAACATGCCGCCAGCGCACTCGTGGCCGCGCCGGCGATGCAAGCATGCGAGAACGCTCGATGTCGCCCCGCGCGACGCTTGCGGTTTAGCCGCACCGCCAGAGGCTGGCGCGCCGAACATTCACGCGCCACAAAGCCCTGAAATCGCGGTGGCTCACGGCGTTTTTCCCAGCCACGCGCCCCGCTGCCAGCGAGTGTTTCTTTTCCAAACAGCCCGGCTATACTCGGTGGCTTCCCGCGCCCGCTAGCATTGCCACCATTGCCTTTACGACCCGCGAAGGACTATTCCGCATGTCTGATTCGTCAAATCGGCGTTCTATCTTCCTAGCCAGTTTCATGACGTTGATCGCAGCGGGTATCGGCTTCGCAATTCGCGGAGGCATTCTTGACGACTGGGAGTCGACGTTCGGATTTACAAAGACGGAACTCGGGAAGATCACCGGCGGTGGCCTGTGGGGCTTCGGCGTGATGATTATCTTCTTCAGCATCTTCGCTGATTTGGTCGGCTATCGTGCGCTGCTCATTGGTGGTTTTGTTCTGCACGTGGCTTCGGCGGTACTGACAATTGCCGCGACGCCGGTGTTTCATTCGTTTGGCAAAGATGCCACGTATTGGTGTCTTTACGCGGGAATGTTCCTGTTCGCACTCGCGAATGGTCTTTGCGAAACTGCCATTAACCCGCTCGTCGCGACGTTATATCCGCAGCAAAAGACGCACTATCTGAACATTCTTCATGCGGGTTGGCCCGGTGGCTTGATCATCGGCGGTTTGGTGGCATATGCGTTCGCGGGCCATCATTCGGTCCTCTCGCACGTGCGCTGGGAAATCCTGATGTGCGTGTTTCTGGTCCCGACGGTGATTTACGGATTGATCGTGTTGCGCCAGTCGTTCCCCAAATCCGAAGCATCCGTTGCTGGGGTGAACTTCGGCCAAATGTTGGCACAACTCGCGTCACCGATTTTGGTCTTCTTGCTCGTTATCCACGCGATGGTCGGTTACGTCGAGCTTGGGACCGACTCGTGGATGCAGGACATCATGAAGGCGTCAATCGCCGAATGGGCGGCGTTGCTGTTTGTCTATACATCGGGCGTCATGTTCGTATTGCGATTCTTCGCTGGTCCGATTGTCGAACGTACCAATCCGCTTGGATTGCTCTTTATCAGTTCAGTCATCGGGGCATTCGGGCTGTACTTGTTTGGCACGAGCGAGTCGGCATTGATGATTTTCTTGGCCGGGACCATCTATGGCGTGGGCAAGACATTCTTGTGGCCCACGATGCTGGGCGTTGTCGGAGAGCGGTTCCCAAAAGGGGGCGCACTGGCAATGGGCCTCATGGGCGGCATCGGGATGCTATCGGCGGGGCTGCTGGGGGGGCCGATCATTGGGTACAAGCAGGACTATGCTACAGCACAAGCCCTCGAACAGTCGGATGCGGCTGTCTACACGGAATACGTCAATGCGAAGCAAAAGGAACTTTACGTTCTGCCGAAGATCAGCGTTCTCGATGCTGATAAAGTTGGGGCTCTGAAGGAAAAGACCAACCCGACTCCTGCCGAAGCGAAAGCAAAGAGCGAAATCGAAAGCGCGACGATTGCCGGCGGCAAGAAGGCGCTTGAGTTGACGGCTTTCGTGCCCTGCGCCATGGCCGTTTGTTATCTCTTGCTATTGCTCTATTTCCGCGCGACGGGCGGCTATAAGCAGGAGCACATCACTCACCCGCAAGTCCACCAATACGGCGGCGACGAGGCGTGAGGTGAATTGCCCTGTGCGCCTTCGAGAGCGGCGGACGCAAGTCCGCCGTTGGAATTGCCAGACGGCGCTACCGCGGCGCCGGTCGCCGGGTGGCACGCCCGTCCTCGGGCGTGGGGAAGCATGCACCAGCCCCGATATTTCATCGGCTGCTCACCACGCCCTGCGCTGCGCTTGGGACGTGCCACCCACTGAAAACATGCTCTCACGGCGCTAACCGGCGACTTACCTCGCCGGCTCCTGCATGATGTGCTGCGTAGCAAGCGTTTGTGACGCCTCAACACGCGCTTGCCGCGTTCACTGGGTAAAGCCGCAGCGCGTCCCCCGCGCGCTCGGCCATGATCCGGCCGGGGAACATTTGCCGTGCGCTGATCTCGGCACCCTGCGCCAACTCGGACAGCTTCGTCCACTCGGCGTGCCCCATTGCTTGCAGCGGCCAACGCTGCTCGTGCCAGACGGCCGCCAGCAGCTCGCGCACCAGGTACGGCGCCACGCCGGCCAGCGCACGCACGTCGATCCGCACCGCAAGCGGGTTCTCGCGGCGCACCGCGCGTTCGTGCAACAGCGAAACTTGTCCCTCGACGACGCTCTGCGCCTCGCCAGCCAGCATGCCCAGTCGGACCAACGCTTCGATCAGTTGTGGATTGAACTGCTCGGCTAGCGCGGGCATCACATCCAGTCGCAACCGGTTGCGCGTCAGCCCCCGATCCGAGTTGCTGCCGTCCTCGCGGAACGCTTGGCCTTGTCGCGCCAGATAGTCTCGCAATTCACCGCGACGAAAGGCCAGCAGGGGCCGATAGAGCGCCACGCCGTCGCCGAGTTCCCGCGCGCGCTTGATGCCGCGCAAGCCGACCAGCCCCGTGCCGCGCAGCACGCGGTGCAACACCGTCTCGGCCTGATCTTCGGCTGCATGAGCCGTGCAGACGTACCGCGCTCCGACGCGATGGGCCGTGGCCAGCAACCAATCGTAGCGCATGGCCCGGGCGGCCGCCTCAATGCCATCGCCGTCGCTAGCAGCCTTTTGCGCCGTGGCTCCTTCGCCCAACTCGCAAGGGAGTCCGAGCTTGGCGGCCAACTCGGCCACGAAATCCCGGTCGCGGTCGGCGTCGATGCCACGCAAGCCGTGGTGGAAATGCCCCACGACGAGCCGGCTGTGGGCCTCGGGCGCAATGTCGGCCAAGGCGCGGAGCATGGCCACGCTGTCAGCTCCGCCCGAGACCGCCACCAGCAAGGTCACGTCGTGCCATACGGCGGGGGGCCACGCCTGGGCCAGTCGGCTCACGAATTCGTCATGAAATTGCTTGCCCGACATGGGTGGTGGCAGTGGGTTGGGGCCGGCCGGAACATTCGGCACAGCCAGTTGTTGCAGACGGCCCAGACTATGTTACGATCGAAATTCGTTTCTCTGGCGGCTAGCGTCGACCGTGGGCCGCGGGTGTCAACCCGCCCCTGGAGGGCGCTGTCCGCCAGCACGCGAACATTGATTTCAGGTAGAGCAAGCTTCGGCTGGCGCTACCGAAAGAGTCGCCCGGAAAGACAGATTACAGTGGTTACTGGTTACAGTGTTACTGGTTTAGTTTTTCCGTGTGACGACGTGCCGGAAGTGGAACCGTCGGTGGCCACGCGGTGGCGAGCGCAAGCTTGCCGAGCATGGCCGCGACGGTTTGCGATCGGTTAATCACTGGTTTCCTTGCAGGTTACTCTAAGCCAGTTCCCTGCGGGAGATGGATGGACACGATGCTAGGGCTTTTGATCCTCTTGCAGCACTTGGTGGGGTTATTGACCCCAGGCCAAATGATGCCCCAGCCCGAGCCCACTCGCCGCGAGCCAAACCCGGCCGGCGATGAAGGGACGCATCGGTTCTCGACCACTCCCGCGATGGCGGACTGGATGACACCTCGACTTGGTGTGCGGCGACTTGGTACGCGGCGATTTGGTTCGCGGCCCAAGACTGGCCCGGCCGACGGCGCGATTGCGCCGGCCGTGGCCTTGATGCCGCCCACGGGGCTCTGGCGAGCGTTTCTCGCGCCATGTTGCGCGCCGCTCGGTAGGGTCCGGGTCCGATCCATCCCACCTGGGGTGGAGTGCGCGCGTGGGACCGACCCCCGGGTCGGCGACGTGGCGCGGTAACTTGCGCAGAAACTGTTGATTGACCGATGCGCGTTGCGGGCCTTGTCACGGCAAGGCCGGTGTGACGCCTCTTCCGCCGGTCGTGCGCACCCTGGGTGCGCTGCTCTTTCGGTCCCGTCGGCTGTCGCTGGCATTGACGCCCGCCGTCGCACGCCTGGCTACGCAAGCCAGCGCGCCCCGGCCAGCAAGAAGGGAACACTGCTGTGGACAATCCGGTTTACATTGGGCTTTTCGCGGCCAGCCTGGCGGCCGTGCTGACCGTGGTGGTCGTGAAGTCGTTGGACTACCTGCGCGGCACCGACGTCGAGCGCAAAGCGCGCGACATGATCGAACGGGCCGATCGCGAAATCGAGACCCGGCGCAAGGAAGCCGAGTTGCAGAACAAAGAACGGGCCATGCAGCAAAAGGCCGACGGCGACAAGGAACTCTCGCAATCCCGGCAAGAGTTGCACGAGCGCGACCGCATGCTCGACAAGCGGCAAGACACGCTCGAACAACAGAACGAGCAACTGGTCAAGCGCGAGCGGATGGTCGAAGCCACCCAGCGCAAGCTGTCGGAAAAGATCGAAGAAGCCAACAAGCGTAACGACGAGTTGGCCCGGATGCTCGAAACCCAGCGCGACACGCTGCACCGTTTGAGTGGCCTGGGGCGCGAGGAAGCCACCAAGCGGCTGCTCGAGCAATTGGATCAGGAGCTGAAGGAAGAGGCGGGCACGGTCATCCTGCAACACGAGCGAAAGATGCAGGAAATCGCCGAGGAAAAGTCGCGCGAGATTCTGATCACCGCGCTGCAGCGCTACGCCTCGGCCCACACGGCCGAAAGCACCACCAGCACGATCGACATTCCGAGCGACGAGATGAAGGGACGCATCATCGGTCGCGAGGGGCGCAACATCCGCGCCTTTGAAAAAGCGACCGGCGTCGATGTGATCATCGACGACACGCCGGGCGTGGTGATCGTCAGCGGCTTCGACCCGGTTCGTCGCGAGGTGGCCCGGCTGTCGCTGCAAAAGCTGATTCAAGACGGCCGCATTCACCCGGCCCGGATCGAGGAAGTGGTGGGCCAGACGCAAACCGAGTTGGAAGCTCACCTGCAAAAGCTGGGCCAGGAAGCGGCCGAGGAAGCCGAGGTCGGCAACTTGCACGAAAAGGTGATTCACCTGCTGGGCCGGCTGCGTTTCCGCACCAGTTACAGCCAGAACGTGCTACGGCACTCGATCGAGGTGGCGTTCATTTCCGGGATGCTGGCCCAGGACATGGGACTCGACCCCAAGCTGGCTCGCCGTTGCGGGCTGCTACACGACATTGGCAAGGCGGCCGACCACGATCAGGAAGGGGGCCACCCCAAGATCGGCGCCGACTTGCTGAAGCGCTATGGCGAGAAGGCCGAAGTGGTCCACGCGGCGCTGGGGCATCACGACGACCTGCGGATCGACAACCCGTACACGGTCATCGTGGCCGCCGCCGACGCCTGCAGCGCTTCGCGCCCCGGCGCGCGGCGTGAGTCGCTCGAACGCTACGTCAAGCGGATGGAAGAACTCGAAACCATTGCCGGCGGCTTTCCCGGCGTGGAACAGGCCTTCGCCATTCAGGCGGGGCGCGAGCTGCGTGTGATCGCTAGCGCCAAGGACACGACCGACGCATCGGCCGCCAAGATTTGCCACGACATCGCCCGCGCGTTTGAAGAGCAACTCACATACCCCGGTGAGATCAAGGTCACCGTGTTGCGCGAGTCGCGGTTCTCGGATTCGGCGAAGTGATGAAGTTGCGGGTTGCTAGTTGCTAGTAAGAAGTCGGAAGACGTTCTGCTGGCATTTCACTAGCAACCAGCAGCTAGCAACCAGCAACTTCTGGACTTTCCCATGCGCATCCTGTTAATCGGCGACGTGGTTGGCAAGCCGGGGCGGCGAATCATCGCCCGGGCTTTGCGTTGGGTGGTCGAGCGCGAGCAGCTTGACCTGGTGATCGCCAACGGCGAGAACGCCGCGGCCGGCTCGGGCATCACCCCGGCCATTTGCCGCGAGCTGTTCGACGCCGGCGTTCATTGCATCACGCTCGGCGACCACATTTACAAGCGGCGGGAAGTCATCTCGTCGCTGGAAAGCGACGCGCCGATCGTCAAACCGGCGAACTACCCGCCCGAGGCCCCCGGACGCGAATGGGCCGTGGTCCGCACCGCCGGCGGAGTCGATGTGGCCGTCTTCTCGGTGATGGGGCGCGTCTTCATGCGCCCGGTCGACTGTCCGTTTGCCGCGGCCGATCGCGTGTTGAATGCGTTGCCTCCCGAGATTCGCGTGATCGTCGTCGACATTCACGCCGAGGCGACCAGCGACAAGCAGTTGATGGGGCGCTACCTCGATGGGCGCGTGTCGGCCGTGCTGGGGACGCACACTCACGTGCCGACGGCTGACGAGACGATCTTTCCGCGCGGCACGGCGTTCCAGTGCGACGTCGGCATGACCGGACCATATCACAGCATCCTGGGGCGGCAGATCGACCGGGTGCTCGAGACGACCCGGACATTCCTGCCCACGCAGTTCGACGTGGCCGACGGGGACATTCGGCTGTGCGGCACGATCGTCGACGTCGACGCGGCGACCGGTCGCGCGACGGGAATCAAGCGCTTGCGAGTCGACTGGAACGACGTCCCCGAAACCGCCGCCTCGACCGCCCGCCCGACCTGCAATGAACCGTAGTCAATGAGAGCAGATTACAAGTCGCTCGGCGTGAGTCCGGTTCGTTTGGCAATGCGTGCCAACATGCGCGGTCCAATTTCTTCACCCTCGTGAAAGGCAAAGACGAAATCGGGCCAGCCCGCGCGCATCAATACTCGGTGAGAGCCCGATTGCCGTTTGATCGTCCAGCCGATGCGCAATAAGGCGGCCAGCACTCGCTGTGCCTTGCACGCCGGCCAGGAACTCATGACGCGACGGCGAATACGCCTGCCATTGCAGGGATCGATTCGCCATGTTCCAAGCGGTCGGCCATGACTCGCAACGAGAGGGCTTGCGCTCGATCGATTGCTTCTTGCCGCGTTTGGCCGTAAGCCAAGACGCCCGACAGCTCGGCTACTTCGGCAATCCAACGCCCGTCGTCTTCACGTTCGACTTCAATCGTCAACATTTGAACCACCTGGCCGCGAAACCACCGCGCGTTTCCATCTGCTACTAGCCTAGCCCTTGCGGATCGCGTCGTGTAGCGAAATTAAACAAAAAAGCCCGTCGGCGCTGGGAAGCGCCGCCGGGCTGTTGTCTGTCCGTACTAATCGCTAGTCGCCAACTGCTAATCGCTTCTCCTCGCAACTAGCAACCAGCAACCAGCAACTCGCAACTTTTTAGTACATGTCATCGTGGCCGCCGTGGCCGCCCTTCTTCTCGTCCTTCGGCTTCTCGGCAATCAACGCGTCGCTGGTCAACAGCAACGTCGCCACGCTCGACGCGTTTTGCAGCGCCGAACGAGTCACCTTGGTCGGGTCGATGATGCCGGCCTTGACCAGGTCTTCATAGGTGTCGCTAGCGGCGTTGTAGCCGAAGCTCCCCTTGCCTTCGAGCACCTTCTCGCAGACCACGCCGCCGTCCTGGCCGGCGTTGTTCGAGATCATGGTGATCGGCGAACGGCAGGCGCGACGGATGATGTCGTAGCCGACCTGCTGATCGTGGATCAGATCTTCACCCTTGACCTGGGCCTGGGCTCGCAACAAGGCGACGCCGCCACCCGGCAGAATGCCTTCTTCGACGGCGGCACGCGTGGCGTGCAAGGCGTCTTCGACGCGGGCCTTCTTCTCCTTCATTTCGCTTTCGGTCGCGGCCCCGACGTTGACCTTGGCCACGCCGCCGGCCAGCTTGGCCAGGCGTTCTTCCAGCTTTTCCTTGTCATAGTCGCTGGTCGAAGCGCTGATCTCGCGGCGGATTTGCTCGATGCGGGCCTTGATGTCGCCACCCTTGCCCGAGCCTTCGATGATCGTGGTGTTGTCCTTGTCGACGACCACGCGCTTGGCGCGACCCAGATCGGTCAGCGGCAGGTTCTCGAGCTTCAGACCCAGGCTCTCGAACACCGCGGTGCCGCCGGTCAGGATGGCAACGTCTTCCAGCATGGCCTTGCGGCGGTCGCCGTAGCCCGGCGCCTTGACGGCACAGCACTTGAACGTGCCGCGCAGCTTGTTGATGACCAGCGTCGCCAGGGCTTCGCCTTCGACGTCTTCACAGATGATCAACAACGGCTTGCTGGCGTTGACCACGGCCTCGAGGACCGGGACCAATTCCTTGACGTTGCCGATCTTCTTTTCATAGATCAGCACGTAGCAGTCTTCGAGCACGCACTCCATCTTGGTCGAGTCGGTGACGAAGTACGGCGACAGATAGCCGCGGTCGAACTGCATGCC
>JAFEBQ010000045.1 GCA_018242585.1 Planctomycetota bacterium | reverse complement strand
TCTTAGTTTGACAGAGCACTAGGCCCAGGTCCGCTGGCGCTCGGGTGACGTGGCTTGTTTCTGTCGGCTGTCTGAGGTTCGTTGTGAGTCATCAAGTGGTTACGAGTGGTGCGGGGCTCGAGGCCCTGTGCCGGCAGATGGCTGCGGCGGCCACCATCGCGTTCGACACCGAATTTGTGTCCGAGGACACCTACCGGCCCGAGTTGTGCCTGGTCCAGGTTGCCGTCGAGCGGGATCTGTATCTGATCGATCCGTTGGAGATCGACGACCTGCGCCCCTTCTGGGACGCTTTGGCCGCGCCGGGGCATAAAACCCTGGTCCATGCTGGACGCCAGGAGTTGCTGTTCTGCCTCGACTCGGTCGGCCGTCCGCCGCACGAATTGTTCGATGTCCAATTGGCCGCGGGCATGGTGGGCATGGAGTACCCGGCCGGCTATGGCAATCTGCTGACTCGGCTGTTGAATGTGCAGCCCAACAAAGGCGAAACCCGCACCGACTGGCGCCGCCGGCCGCTGAGCGAACGGCAGATTCAATACGCCTTGGACGACGTGTTTCATTTGCAGCCGTTGTACGACACGCTGGTCGCACGACTCGATCGCCTGAAGCGGCGCGACTGGTTTCACGAAGAAATGTCGGCCTGGCAAGCCGACATCGACGCCTCGCGCGGCAACGAGCGCTGGCGGCGCGTGACCGGCAGCTCGAATCTCTCGCCACGCAGCCTGGCGATCGTGCGCGAGTTGTGGCAGTGGCGCGAAGGGGAAGCCTCGCGGCGCGACATACCAACGCGACAGATTCTGCGCGATGACCTGATCGTCGAACTGGCCAAGCGCCGCTCGGCCGACGCCAAGCAAATTGCGGCGGTTCGCGGCATGGAACGTGGCGACCTGCGGCGCGTGATTCCTGATCTGGCTAACGTCGTTGCCAAGGGGCTGGCCGTGCCCGAGAAGGAATGTCCCGTCGTCGTGCGCAACGATTCAAGTTCCCAGTTGACGATGCTGGGACAGTTTTTGTCGTCGGCCCTCAGCAGCATTTGTCGCGATGCCGAGGTGGCGACCAGTCTGGTCGGCACCGCCAGCGACGTGCGTGACCTGGTCGCCTTTCGACTGGGGCAATGGTCCGATCCCGAGAAGCCGGCGCTGATGCGCGGCTGGCGCTCGCAAGTGGTCGGTCAATTGCTCGACGACTTGTTGGCCGGGAACACGTCGATCAGGATCGCGAATCTGCGCTCGGACCAGCCGCTGGCCTTCGAGCCGCGGCAAAAGCAATAAGCATCGGGACGCTTTGCGCGTGGGTGGCCCAGGTGCTTGCACCTGGGTGGCCGAAGGCCACAGGAAACCTCGTGCGCCGTCTCGCGCGAGTGGCGAGTTTCGATTGGGCTACGCGTACCCATCGAGTTTCTTGTTGCTGCGCAACACCGATGGCCGAGCCATCGGTGCCACCCAGACGCTCGAACGCCACAAGAATCGCTCTATCCGCGTGGCGTGGCCGTGATTGCACGCGGGGCCGCGTCCAAGGGCCACGCGACGGTTGTGCCCGACTTCATTGCCTCGTTCGCCATCAATACAGTGGCCGTATCGCGCAAGCCTTCCTGGACGTCGCAAATCGTTTTGACGTTGCGCGTGCGGACGTGATTGACGAACGACATCAGCTCGTCGCGCGTGTCGTCCCCTTGCAGATAGTCAAGCTCGACCGGCTCGCCCCGATGGGCCCAAGGGCTGTTCGACAACTTCAGCGTCTTGCCGCTGGTGATCAGGGCCGCGTCGTCTTGCTGGTTGTCGCTGGCCGCGCGGCGCGGGGCCCAGCCCACGTCGTCGGCCGTCCGCTCGCGAAACATCAATCCCTTGCCGCTGGTCAGGTAGAGCGTGCCGCGCGTTCCCATGATCAGTTCCGACGCCCCTTCATAGGCGTTGTTGCACAGGGACGAGTAGGTGACGCGAACGGTGTGCGTCGAACGCCCTCCGGGTTGCTGATTCGCCGTTGCCGCAGCCGGGGCAGGAGTCGCCGCAACGGGCAACTCGTACTCGTAGATACAGAAAATATTGTCGGCCACGTCGCGACCGTCGCGCCAGTAGTCGATGCCGCCGCTGGCCACCACGCGCTTCGGCGTCGTGCCCAAACACCAGTTCACCACGTCGAGTTGGTGGCTGCCGAGTTCGGCCATCAGCCCGCCCGACGAACGCTGATAGAGTCGCCAATTGAGCTGATGTTCCAGGGCCGACCATTGCGCGTCGCCGCGCGGCACGGGAATCGGCCGCCGCCAATTGTTGTTCCGATGCCACTGGCATTTCACGGCCGATATCTGGCCAAGCATGCCAGCCCGGATCATGGCGACCGCTTGCTGGTAGATGACATTGGCGCGGCGTTGCAGGCCGACCTGGAACACGCGGCCGCTCTGTTCGACTTGGGCGACCAGCCGCCGCGCCTCGTCCAGCGAGTAGCACATCGTCTTTTCGCAGAACACGTCGCAACCGGCGTCGAGCGCCAGACTCGTCACGCGATAATGCTCGGCCAGCGGTACCGCGATCACCACCGCTTGTGGCTTCGCCTGGGCCAGCATCTGCTCGGCATTGGCGAACCGCGGGGTGCCGGGGGCGGCAAAGCGGCTGGCCCGTTCCAGGTGGGGCGCGTAGTTATCGCACAGGCCGACGACTTGCACCCCGTCGAGCGTGGTCAATGCCCTAAGCAGGTCGCTGCCACGCGCGCCGGTGCCAATCACCGCCACGCGCACCGGCTCGCGGGCGTCGGCCGCCCGCAGCATGGCCGCGCTCGTGGCCAGCGCCGCGCCGGTGGCGGCTTCGAGAAATCGGCGGCGCGATGTGGGGCGGCGCTTCATCGGTCTGGTGAGAACTAAGCGGTTACGACAGCGGCTTCAACCAGGTGAGCTTGGCCGTGGCGTCACCGTTGTCGGGTTCGATCCAGCCGGCAAACACACCGGCCGGCAGCTCTGCTTCAGTGTAATCGGCCGTGGCGGCCTTGCCCATGCAAAGCAGCGCCGTGCTCCAAATCTCGGCTTCGGTCGCACTGGGGGCGACGACGACGCAAGCGGCTTGTCGATCGAGCGGCCGGCCGGTGCGCGGGTCGATGACATCAGAGATCGCCGTGTCGTCGCCAAAAGCCGCTGACGTCGACAGGCACATGTCACGCAAGGCAAGTTCCGTCACGCGGGGTGCGTCAGCCTGGCCGGGGGGCCAGCGAATGTCGACCAGCCAGGCCGCGCCGCCGGTTCCTGTCCCTCGAGCCAACACCGAGCTAGTGCCACCGTGGATCAGCGCGTTAAAAACGCCAAACTGGTCCAGCACCGCGGCCGCCCAGTCGAGCGCGTAGCCCTTGCCGACGGCTCCCAAGTCCAACCGCACGCCGTCGCGCGCGAAGCGAACGGTCTGCGCGCCGGCGTCGAGCGCCACGTCGGTCATCATCACACCAGCCGACGAGCCGGCGGTAATTTCAAAGGCGCCATCGCTGGCCTGCCACGCCTGCTGACAAACTTCCAGCAGCGCGAACAGTTCACGGTCGATCTGCACCGGCTCTTGGGCAGCGGTGCGATTCACGCGCGAGATTTCGCTGCGGGCGTCGAACCGCGACAGCAATTGTTCAAGCCGGGCGACCTCGTCGAGAGCCGCTTCGGCGACGGACGTCAGATGCTCCTCGTCGTCGCCGCGGAGCCAAATCTCGAATAGCGTCCCCATGGCGGGACGCGCGCGATGAACAAGAAGCGAATCGCTGGTCATGGTGCCGCCCAGAAAGGAAATCCCAATGACCAAGTACCAATGACCAAAGGGCGTGTGACTATCGCCTTACTCCCCCACGCCCCCACCCCGCAACACCCCCACCTCCTCTTACCCCGGCGGCCAGCCCAATGCGCGGCCGCCGAGTACGTGAAAGTGCAAGTGATCGACCGACTGGCCGCCGTTTGGTCCGACGTTCGCCACCACGCGATAGCCGTCGCCGAGTTGAAGTTCCTCGGCCAGCTTTTTAATTACCAGGAACAAGTGGCCGACGAGGGCCGCGTCGTCCGGTTCGAGCGCCGCCACGTTGACGATCAGCTTCTTGGGGATCACCAGCACGTGGGTCGGGGCCTGCGGGTGAAGGTCGCGCAGCGCCACGCAGCGGTCGTCTTCATAGACGATCTCGGCTGGAATCTCGCGATCGATGATCCGCTGGAAAATCGTCTTGGCTGCCACGGCGCGACTCCTGAAATGCGGACAGGAACTAGGACGTCTCTAGCTCGGCGAGGCCAGCGCCGGTTGATCGAGCCGAATCGACTCATCGGCCAACAGCTTGGGAATGCCATCGACGATCGGGTAGAGCACCTGGTCCCCCTTGGCCAGCAGCCCCCCTTCGATCGTCCGGTCCAGCGTGTCGCCGCCGCGGTTCTGCAACCGGCCGGCGGTGATCGCCATGTTCACGCGGGCGACGGTATTCGCGTCGGCGCGGCGCAGCGGCGTGCGCGTCTCGGGACAGATCAGGATCGCCAACAATTCATCACTGATGCTCGACACGGCAAGTCTCAACTCGCAAGGGGCAATTGCTCATCCACGGCGTGCGCGCCACAGCGCGAACGAGCGTGAATATAAGGCCGAATCGTGCGGCCGACTAGCCGCGCCAAGGTGGGGTGACCGCCATCAGCGGGCATATTTATCGCCCAGCGGGGATTGCGTTACGGGGGCGATTGCGTGAAGAATGTCCCCGTCCCTGGGCAAACCGACCGTCACCGTCGTGGAGTCTGCGATGCGCTGGAAACAAATGTGGGCACGGAAGTCGCTCGATACCTTGCTGGCCGAGATGTCGGGCGAGAATCGGCTGCGTCGCATCTTGGGCCCCATCTCGCTGACCATGCTTGGCGTGGGGGCGATCATCGGCTCGGGCATCTTCGTCATGACCGGCCGCGCCGCGGCGCAAGACGCTGGCCCCGCGATCATGGTTTCGTACTGCGTGGCCGGGCTGGGCTGCGCGCTGGCGGCGTTCTGCTACGCCGAGTTCGCGTCGCTCGCCCCCGTGGCCGGCAGCGCCTACACCTATGCCTATGCCACGCTCGGCGAATTGCTGGCCTGGATCATCGGTTGGGATCTGGTGCTCGAATACGCCATGAGCTGCGCCACCGTGGCCTCGGCCTGGGCCAAGTATTTCAACTCGTTCCTGAATGTGTTTGGCGTCGAGATCCCCAAACAATGGATGACCGATCCCTTTACGTACACCGGCGGCGGCTTTGCCATGAACGTGCCGGCCGTATGCATCATGCTCGTGGTGACGGCCATCCTGGTGATTGGCATTCGCGAAAGCGCCATGGCCAACGCCATTCTCACCTGCATCAAGTTGGGCGTCGTGCTGTTCGTGGTCGGCCTGGGGGCGTTCTACGTCAACCCGAACAACTGGACGGGCGTCTCGATGACCGAGCGCCGCACGCCGGTCGAATCGCACGTGGTCCCCGGTCTGGTGAAAGAAGAAGTCTCGAAAGAGGGCCTGTCCCAGCGCGAGCAAGAGCAACGCGTGGCGGCCGTGGGGAAAATGGTCTCGGCGGCCTATCGTCTGGAACATATCCCGCAAGAAGTCAAACGCTTGCAGGCAGCAGGCAAGCTGACCGACGAGCAGGCCGCGGCGGAGATCGAGCGCAACAAGGCCCGCTGGACGCCCCAACTGGCCCAGAACGAAGCTGACAAGAAGATCGTCGACGCGCTGTTGGGCCAGGTCCATGAACGAGCCCCCGAGACCTTGACCGACAAGTGGGGCATCCTCGGCTTCTTGGGTTTGGACAAGCTGCTGACCGGCGTTGACGACTCGTTCCGCTCGAACTTCATGCCATTCGGACTGTCGGGCGTGATGATGGGGGCGGCCATCGTCTTCTTCGCCTTCATCGGCTTTGACTCGATTTCGACTCATGCCGAGGAAGCGATCAAGCCGCAGCGCGACGTGCCGATCGGCATCATCGCTTCGCTGGCGATTTGCACCGTGCTCTACTTGCTGGTCTGCGCGATCATCACCGGCATGGTGCCGCACCCGGATATCAACGACGAAACCGCCGTGGCCGATGCCTTCATACGGCAAGCCAAGCTGCACGACAGCCCGGCGCTGCACTATTCGTCGGCCCTGATTTCGACCGGCGCGCTGGCCGGCATGACCAGTGTGCTGTTGATCACTTTTCTCAGCCAGTCGCGGGTGTTTCTGGCCATGGCGCGCGATCACTTGCTGCCGCCGTCGATCTTTGGCGCGGTCCATCCCAAGTTCAAGACGCCGCATATTTCTACGATGTGGACCGGCGCGATCATCTGTGTGGTGGCGGCCTTCACGCCGATTCACAAGCTGGAAGAGATGGTCAATATCGGCACGCTGTTCGCCTTTGTGGTGGTCTGCGCCTCGGTGCTGATCCTGCGGATCAAGCGCCCCGACGCCCACCGGCCGTTCCGCACGCCGCTGTTGTGGCTGGTCGCGCCGCTGGGCATCGTCGTCAACGTGACGATGATGCTGTTCCTGCCGGTGGACACCTGGATTCGACTGTTCGTCTGGCTGGGGATCGGGCTGGTGATCTACTTCACCTACGGCCAGATTCACAGCATCCTGGGACACGAGCTACGCGACGAGATCCAAAAGCACGGCCTCACCGGCAGCCACGCGAAGATCAACTGATTGACGCCATCGGCTTCGCCGCGTTCCGCGAATGCGAAACAGTGGTTTGGCGCAGGCATGTGACGGATTGTCCGTAGACGTTTTGTCAGCATGAAAATCCAATCATGCGTATGCCAAAGTCCCTGATTCCTCTTGGAAGTGCGATCCGCGCTCGACGCGAAAGACTGAAGTTATCGCAGGAAGAATTGGCCGAGCGATGCGGGTTTGATCGCACCTATATCAGTATGTTGGAACGAGGGAAACGAAATCCTTCCCTGCTCAATCTGATACGGCTTGTCAAAGGGCTGGAGACTTCGGTGTCGAAACTCACCGAGGTCTACGATGGCTTTGAAGCCGCTGAATGAAGCACATGCGCTCCAAATTCAAGCTGGAACGATCGGCCGACATGCGGGGCACGAATTTGAAGATCACATCACGCGAGTGATCAACGCACTGGCGTACCCGGTCGTTGTTCAAAGCCACGGCCAAGGACATGTTCTCAACGGCGAGCCGGGGCTGCTTCTCCTGCATTACATCGGCTCGCATCTCGGTGCAAAGAGCATCACGTCGGCGACAGCCATCTCGACCGGTTCGCTGGCTACGTCCGAGGCTGGAAGGCAATGGCTTTCAGTCAATGGGGTGAATGTCTCTCGCTGCAAGAGTGATCTCGTCGTCACCATCGTCTGCGATGACGGACGCAACTGCACCGTCGGCGTATCCGCCAAGCAATGCAACAACGATACACCGACGAACGCCCAGTTGTATTTCACGACGGCCCACGGATTTTCACACCTGCTGAATGCGCATGGCTTGCCGGTTTCGGGATGCGCGGTCAACGCGCTCCGGCAATTTTGCGGAGATTCCGGCTTTCGCCCGCGGGATGATCCGAACGCCATGAAAGGCCGCGAGATTGACCCTCGGCGTTTCTTCTGGGAAGAGATCGACGCTCAAGGGCGGGCCGAATGGGAAAGACTATTCACCGATCATCAAGACGACATTTCCCGCTTACTGTTTCAAAAGGCGTATATTGACGATCCCTTTGTGCCGGAGTATTTGCTTCACAAGACCAAGAAGGCGGCATCGCCAACGAACGTCGAAGTTGCCATCTACTCGATCGATGAACTGATCGTATTGAGCCGATCGTATCAGGGCTACGCCACTCGCCCCTATTCCGTTCGCAAAGGAAGCTACAAAGACCCCGAAGGGGTAACGCACCTCGCGCCGAGGTTCGGCGTCATCCAGATGCAACGTGGTGGACAGGCTCAGCATCCCGAGCAACTTCAATTCAACCTTGAGGCCGGGTACTTTTACAAGATTTGATCACCTCGCAGGCGTACTCCGCAATCCTGTAGGCCATTAGCGGCGGTACGGCGTTGCCTATGCCGGTACGAATGTCTCCGATGTTCCCGACGAAATGATATGAATCAGGGAACGCTTGAATCCGTGCCGCCTCGCGAACGGTCAACGAGCGTGTTGCGATGGGATGCACGTTTCTGCACCCCGAGATCATTCCGAAGGTCGTTTGCACGGTTGAGGCAGGCTCGTCCCACACCTGCCGCTTGTAGGTCGTGTTATAGCCGGAGGGTGGACGCTTCTCGGGGGTTTCGTTGTCGTGAGCGCTTTGCCCCTGCGGGACGTCCCAAAGCCATTCGATAACATGTTGCGGGTGATTCACCGCCGCATGATGTGGAAAATCCGAACTCTCTCCTGATTCCAGATAGGGGAGATCGGAACATGCGTCGCCGAATGTCCGTAGCGGCGCAAACTTCGAGAACATGTCCGCTGCTTCGTTGGAGTGTGTCAGCTCCGGCAAAGAGGGCGTAATTTTCAAATCCGAACGAATCGCGATGAATAACGCCCGCTCTCTGTGTTGAGGCACGCCATAGTTCTTCGCGTTTACCTCAAAGCATTTGACGGCATAGCCGTGACGGCCAAACTCCGCCGCAATATTGTCCTTCACGAGCGCCCCACTCGGGCTCTTCATCGATGTTAATAGCCGCACGTTCTCAAGAACCGCGAACTTTGGCTGGAAAATGTCAACGAACCGAAGATAGTGTCGAAACAATGTATTGCGAGGGTCGTCCACATCTCGTTTTCCCGAGAGACTAAAGCCTTGGCAGGGAGGCCCTCCGATGATTGCGTCGATTGGCCCGATGCGAGCAGGGAGTGCCGCGAGTTGTTCATCACTTACCTTCGTGATGTCTCCGCCGAGCTGCGCGCACGCGCCGAAATTCTCCTTGTAGGTTGCCCGGAGCCCCGCCTCAATTTCAAGAAAGCCCTTGATGGCAAAACCACCAGCGGAGAATCCGAGACTAAAACCCCCGCATCCCGAAAAAAGGCTTAGGGCATTCAGGTTTTCGGATTTCGTTTCCCCATGCTTCCTGGCAATCTCGCTCAGCAGCGCAACATATTCTTCATTTCCCAGCGTTCTTGTGGCTTTCGCAACCCGTGAAGGGACGTGCCTTACCTTCGCGTAGGTGTGCTCACGGTAACGCTTGGCCCGTTGAGCAAGCTCACTGACTCTCGAATCATCGGACAATGCCGCGGAAATCACATCCAAAACACCCTCTTCAATTGCTGCTTTCTCAAGCTCGTAGGCCGAGAGCAGATGCTGTGAGATACCACACAATTCCGCAAGTTTTGCTTGCGAAAGGCCAAGTCTTTGCCGCTTGACTCTGAGCATCGGGCCGGTGGTTTCCATAGTGACATATTGTCTACATCGAGTGGTTTTTGTCAACCGGACGCAACAATAGCGTCAGGCAACCTGTGTGTGGTTGCCCCGCACTTGATTTTCCCTGCGCATGCGAAAGGGATCGAGATTATTTTCCCGCCGCGGTCTGCGCTTTGAACTCCAGCCGGAACGTGTTCGACCCAAGCTTCGCAATCGTATCCTGGGCGTATTGCCAGTTCTCGTCGGCTGGTTGATTCAGCACCACGCGGGACCGCTCGGCGGCCATCAACGTGGCGTGCGGCACGTCGAACCAGCGCATCACATTCAAGAAGTACGGCCCCTCGCGGTGGGTCGAGGACATCTGCTGCAGGTTCAACTGCTGAATGTCCGGCTCGAACAGCGATGCGTATAGCGCCAAGCCCGCCGCTTGCCGCGCGCCGTCCAATTGCATCGGCACGCCTCGCAACTCGGGCAATGTGCGCAGCGCCTGGACCGCGCGGCGCACGTCCCAGACTTGCATCCCGTCAAGCGTCTGGCCCAGCAGGTAATACCGGCGGCGATTCTGAATCTGCTTCTTGGGCGTCGGGTCAAAAGCCGTCGGCCCCACGCCGCGCGGCGCGACGAAGGCCACGGCGATCTTGTTGGCCAGTATGATCTTTTGCAGGGTCTGATAGCCACTGGCGTCGGCGCGGTCGCCGGCTTCCTCGGTTAAAAGCTGCGCGAACCCGCCCCGCAGCGTGGCCAGGAAGTCGCTCCACCCCTGATCGTCCAGCACGTTCACGGCCACGTACGCCGAGCGCTCGTCGCCGGCCGGGCGCAGGAGGTACAACCGCAGTGGCACGGTCTCTTGACTGTTGTAGTCATAGGCCGAGAAGTGCAACTGGTCGCGCTCGGCCTCGAAGATCGGCCGCACGTGGACCGAGCCGGCGTCGTCGGGCCAGCCGCGAAAGACTTTCTCGCGCAATAGCTGCATCCAGCGGTCGCGCTCTTGCTGCCAATCGTTCAGGCTGTTCGGCACGCGGGGCGTTTCCTGGGCGACGAAGGTTTCGTGAATGGTCGTGTTCCGTTCGTCGGTCGGCAGCTTGTCAAAGACCTTGAGCTGTTCAGGCTCGAACAGCTTGACGGCTGCGTGCTCGATCGGCGTGTCGTCCTGTTTGACAAAGCGATTCAGCCAGCGGAACGCGGCCACTTGCAGCTCGGGAATGTCCTTGTGCGGCCCTTCGCTGATCTGCAGGCCGAACTTGTCGTTCGCGCCGAGCAGCCGATAAATGCCGCGCACCTGCTGGTGAACGCGCTCGACCCCTTCGAGCGGAAAGATCGGATCCTTATCGGTGTTGGTGAGCAACAGCGCTCGCGGGGCGACCAGCGAGGCGACCTGGCCATAGTCCCAGCGGTAGGTGTTCAACATGAACATGCAATCGCAGTGCCCTTCGACGACGCCTTCGACGACGTGATGGTGCAGATCGACAATGCCCGCCACCGGCACCGCGGCGGAAATGCGGTCATCGAGCGCGGCGATCCACCAACTGTAGGCGCCGCCGCCGCTGCGGCCGGTGACGCCGAGACGCGACTTGTCGACCTCGGGGCGCGTTTCCAGGTAGTCGAGCGCGCGGATGCAGTTCCAGGCTTCGACCCCGGCGGGCGTATAGCCCCGCGGCAACCACCACCACAGATTCAAGTGGTGCGTCCCGTGGTGCAGCCCTTCGATCTCGCCTAACTGCAACGTGTCGATCATCAGGCAGACAAATCCATTGCGGGCCAACCAGATGCCGTGGTGCTGGTAGTTGGCCTTGCCGCCGTAGGAGATGTTGTTCTTGACGACCCGCGAGTGGCCACAGACGTACAGCACCGTCGGCGCGGGCCCCTTGAGATTGCGCGGCACGTACAAGTTGCCGGTCACATACAAGCCTGGGCGCGATTGAAAGTAGACCTTCTCGACGGTGAACTCGGGATGTTCGAGCTTGCCGGTGATTTGGGCGTTCAGGGGCGTACGCTCGGGCATGGGGTCCATGCCCAGCATCTCGAACAGTTCCTGGCGATAGATCGCGCGGCGAGTTTGCCAGTCGTCGGCCGTGTGAATGTCGGCCAGGCAAGCGGCGGCCAGCTTGTCGGTCTCGCGCTCGAAGTAGCGGGCCAGCATCGCGTCGCCCCGCCCGGTGTTCAACGGCTCGGCCGCGTATAGCGTTGGGGCCATGGCGAGCAACAGACCGGTAAGCAACAGACTAGCGAGCAGCGGCGCGCGCGACATGCGAGATTCCTTGCGGCAGGTGTATGGGGCGGGCAAGTGGCAAAGCCAGGCAAACGTCCGACATCGTAGCACGGGGAAAACGGACTTTCCAACCACGACGACGCGCTGTGACCCGGCAAGGAATATGAACCGCAAAGACGCAAAGATCGCAAAGAAGACAGAATGCCGGACGAAAAGAAGTCGACCACGACGACACGACGAACACGACGTAAGAAGAGAAACAGAGAAAAGTCCTCGAACCCTTCGCATTCTTAATCTTTCCGACGTCGTGCCCGTCGTGTCGTCGTGGTCGAACGTCTCTTCCCTCTTTCTGCTTAGCGTCCTTTGCGTCTTTGCGGTTCAAATTCCTTCCCTCCTCACGTCGTGTCGTTGTGGTTAGTCCCCTCCCTCTTCTTTCTCTGTGCCCTCTGTGTCTCCGTGGTTCAATTCTCTCTTTCCGAACGAGCCAGCTTGCCAGCACGCGCGCGGGCGCGATAGGCTGTGCCGGCTGCTGGCCGCTCGTGGGGCGAGCGCCGCTGGCGATGCACCCTGCTGACGGTACGACTGATGCTCCTTGATCGCGCTCATTATCATGCCTGGGACGGCCGGCTGGGATCTCCCTGGCGGGCGGTCGGCGCGCTGGTTCGTGTGACGCTCTTGCAGGTGATTCGCCGCAAGGCCTATTGGGTCTTGCTGGCGCTGGCGGTTACCAATCTGCTCAAGGCGGCGTTCATCGTTTACTTGATTGCCCAGTTAAAGCTGCCCACCCAGTTCAGCGAGATCATTGCCGAGCGGGCCGGCTTTTCGGGCGAAGTGCGCAGCGGCCAGGAAACCGGCTATACCCGATTCATGGATCAGCAGAGCGTGGTGGTGATGTTGCTGCTGGCCTTCTCGGGCAGTTTGCTGGTGGGGGCCGACTTCCGCCAACAGGTCATGCCGTTCTATCTGTCGCGCAAGATCGAACGCCGCCATTACATTGCCGGCAAGCTGCTGGCGATCAGCGCGTTGGTCGCGTTGACCACTGTCGTGCCGACGTTGTTCCTGTTCATCGAGTACGGCATGCTCACCAGCTCGTTCGAGTATTGGCAGGCGAACTGGCACGTGCTGGGGGGCATCCTGGCCTACGGGCTGATGCTCAGCGCCGTGCTCAGCACCCTGCTCGCCGCGATCTCGGCCTGGCTCGAACGGGCCGGGCCGATCGTTATCGCCTGGTGCAGCATGTTCCTGTTGTTGAACCAGATGGCCACCGTGCTGGCCGACAAGGCCGGGGACGAAGCCTGGAAGCTGCTCGACCCCTGGTTCGACATTCACCGGGTCAGCTCGCTCTTCTTTGGCGCGCATGTCGATGCCGAGGAGCTGACCCTCGTGCCCCAGGCGGCCGCGGTGTTGTTCTTCATTGGCACCGTGGCGCTAGCGGCCTTGGTTTATCGCGTCCGGGCCGTCGACGTTGTGAAATAGATTCCCTGGGGCGAGTAGCGTAAGTCATAGCCGCCGATGCAACTCGTTTTCGACAAAGTGACCAAGTACTACGGACCCGTGCTGGGGGTCAACAACGTCAGTTGCGCGCTCGGGCCGGGCATCACCGGTTTGTTGGGTTCCAACGGCGCCGGCAAGAGCACCCTGATCAAGCTGGCCAGCGGCCAGATTCGCCCTCGCCTGGGAAGCGTCACGCTCGACGGTGTCTCGGCCTGGAGCACGCGGGCCAAGCGGTTGTTCGGCTATTGCCCCGACGTCAACAGCTTCTACGAGGAGATGACTGTCGGCGAGTTTGTGCTGGCGATGACGTCGCTCTATGGCTATTCGCGCCGCGAATCGCGCCAGCGCACCGACCGCGCGCTCGAAGAAGTCGAAATGACGAAACTCTCGCGGCGCAAGCTGGCCGCCTGCAGTCACGGCATGCGCCAGCGCGTGAAGCTGGCCCAGGCGTTGGTCCACGATCCTCCGTTGCTGTTGCTCGACGAGCCGTTGACCGGCATCGATCCCGGCGGCCGGCATCACATGAACCAACTCCTGCGACGCCAGGCGGCGCAGGGCAAGACGATTGTCGTCTCGACCCACCTGCTCGACGAGGTCGACGCGGTGGCCGACCAGATCATGTTCGTCAGCCGCGGGCGGCTGATGGCCCTGGGGGACGTAACCGAGATTCGACAACACCTCAGTCGCGAGCCGCTGCTGGTGGCGATCGATACGGCCGAGCCGCGCTCGCTGGCGGCCCGGCTTGTGAACCTGGTCGAGGTGGTGACCGTGGCCCTGCGCGACGGCGGGATCGATGTCAGCGTGAGCAATCCTGCCCCGTTCTTTGCTTCGCTGGGCGGGCTGCTGGGCGACGAGCGCTGGCGCGTGAGCCGGGTCGAGACGCTCGACGCCAACACGGCCGCGGTGTTCGGCTATTTGGAGCGCCGCGCGCCATGATGCACCTGCGGGCCTGGCTGATGCTGTTGTGGTTGTCGTTTCGCCGGCTGTTGTGGTCGCGCAGCACGCTGATGGTCTGGTTCCCTTTGGTGGTGTTTGGCGTGACTGTGTGGCGCTATGAGCTGGGGCGGACCATCGACCTGGGCTGGGCGTTCAACTACTTCAGCGGCCGGCTGATCTTCTTTGGCTTTGCTTCGGTCGTGCTGCCCCTGTGCGTGGTGGCGTTCAGCGCCACGAGCATCGGCGGCGATCGGGAAGATCGCACGCTGTTGTTCATCCTGATCCGGCCGATTTCACGTCCGGCGATTCTGGCGGCGAAATGGGTGGCGACGTTGCCGCTGACGTTGGGGCTGATCGCGGTGAGCTTTGCCCTGGCGTGCCGCCTGGCGGGGGACGTGGGGCGGGTGGCGTTTCCGCTCTACCTGGGGCCGTTGTTGGCCCTTGCGGCGGCGTATGGGGCGTTGTTCCTGATGTTTTCCGTGCTGTTCCGGCACGCGACGATCGCGGCCCTGATTTACACCGTGTTCTTCGAGACCATGCTCGGCAACGCGCCGGGGATCGTGAAGCGGTTGGCAATCAACTATTATGCCCGCAGTTGGATGCACAGCGTCGGCATGCCCGAGGGGCTGCGCCGCGATTTGTTCGAATCGATCGATGTGGCCAGCGCCCAGTGGGCGTTGCTGACGTGGACCGTCGTGCCGTTGTTGATCGCGGCCGTGGTTTTTGCGCGGCGTGAGTATCGAGATTTGAGTTAGCGAATCTTACTGACGCGAAACTGATCGTCGTAGTAACGCACATGGCCCCCGGTCATTGACCGGGGGCTAAAGGAACTTGAACCATGCGCACGACCTGGAACTTTCATTCGGCCGGCAGTTTGGTATTCGGCGCCGATGCCGTACAGCAGATCGGCAAGCTCGTCGCCGATCTCGGTCTGCGCCGCGTGGCGGTGTTGACCGATCGAGTGCTGGCCAAGACCGGCGCGCTCGACGCCGTGCGCCGGCCGCTCGCCGCGGCGGGCATTGAAGTTCGCGCTTTCGAGGATGGCGCGCCAGAGCCGTCGATCGAGCTGGCCGAGACGCTGGCCGGGCAGATTCGCCAATTCGCGCCCGATGGGCTGCTGGGCCTGGGGGGCGGCAGCAACATGGATCTGGCCAAGATCGTGGCGGTGCTCTTGAAGCACGGTGGCCAAGTGCGCGATTATGTCGGCGAGTGCAAAGTCGCGGGGCCAGTGTTGCCGCTGATCTGTGTGCCGACCACCTCGGGGACGGGCTCGGAAGTGACGGCCGGCACGGTGCTGACCGACACCACGAATCAGGTGAAAGTCGGCGTGATGAGCAACTATCTGCGGCCGCGATTGGCCGTGGTCGATCCGCGCCTGACGCTTAGTTGTCCCAAGAAGGTGACGGCCGACAGCGGCATCGACGCGCTGGTCCACGCCATCGAAGCCTACACGGCGGTCGATAACGCCGAGTTTCCTTTGCCGCAAGGGGAACCAAGTGTCTACCAGGGGCGCAATCCGTTGGCCGATTGTCTGGCCGAGCGTGCCATTTCGCTCATTGGACAACACCTGGCCACGGCCGTGGAACAGCCGGCGAACTACGCGGCCCGCGAGGGAATGGCCCTGGCGGCGACGCTGGCGGGGCTGGCGTTCTCGAACGTCGGCGTGGCGCTGGTCCACGCCATGGAATACCCGTTGGGCGGAGCGACCCATTGCTCGCACGGCGAGGGGAACGGCTTGCTGTTGCCGTTCGTGATGCGTTTTAATCTGCCCGTGCGCGTGGCGCAAATGGCGCGGGTGGCGGAATTGTTAGGAGAAAACATTCGCGGCCTGTCGACCGAAGCGGCGGCCGAACGGGCGATCACGGCGGTCGAAGCGTTGCGCGCCCGGATCGGCATTCGCACCCAGATGCGCGAGCTGGGCGTGCGGGCCGAACAGTTGCCGACGTTCGCCGAGAAGGCATTCCTGATCAAGCGCATCCTGCGCGTGAATCCCCGTGCGGTCACGCCCCGGGAGATCGAAGCGATTTACCGTGCCGCGCTCTGATCGGCACGACGTGGTGCGCGACGCCGCAAGGTGAATTCACCACGGCACGCGCTGGCGCACGTTGATCGGCCCCCCCACAGTGCTGGCAGCGGATGAATCCTCGCTGCTACTCGTTTTTTCAGCGCAACTTTGCGCCGAGCAATGGTTAGGACGTGCCGCGCGGCGCGAAGATTTGTCGCACTGGGGGTCTTGTCGACAAGGTTGGCCCCCCCTAAGATTCGTTAAGTGCGACGTGCGGCCATTCGGCGGCACGCCGCCAGTCAATCAGGGTCAAACGATTGACGTCTCGGCAGGAAAGCCAAGTCCGACACGGTTCCTTTCGGCGGGAACTGGTTGCGTTCTGAAGTGTGTTGAGTCATTGGCTTCGCGATCCCAATCTCCGGTTCGATGGTTATCTGTTTTGTCGCGCCTAATGGCTGAGTCACGCGCGCGTGTTCGTCGAGTTCGTTTCTCGTGGCAATGGCGATGGGGTCGCCCAGAGTGAGATCAAGCGATATGGAAATGCGACATTTCACCACCGAGGAAGTAGCGGTCTCCGACGATCGGCTTGAAAGCCATGAGCACAGTCGTCACGCTCATCACGGCGAGACCAAGTCGAACGGCCGCCGCGTGCGACTGCACCGGTTAAAGGACGTTCGCCGCGAGCAAGGGTTGAGCCTGCGCCGCGTGGCCATTCACCTGCACGTTGACCAGGATGAAGTCCGCCGCCAGGAAGAACCTGGCTGCGACCTGCTGCTGAGCCAACTGTACCAATGGCAGAAAGTGCTCGAGGTGCCGGTGGCCGACTTGCTGGTCGAGTCCAACGCCCCGCTGTCGCCACCCGTGATGGAACGGGCTCGCATGGTCCGGCTGATGAAAACAGCCGCGGCCTTGTACGAACGGGCCGACACCTCGTCGCTCCGCCGGCTGTGCGAGACGCTGATCAGCCAGATCAAGGAGATCATGCCGGAGCTCGAAGGGATCACCCCCTGGACCGATCAGAACTCGGTTCGCCGCCGCCGCGAGCGTTCGCTGCACATGCCCCGGCAGTTCATGATGCCCGAGGGCTGGGGCGACGCCTGAGGCGAGCAGTCCGCCACAAACAGCACAAATTGAAGTCACACCAGCCCAGGGGTTCCACCCCCTGGGTTTTTTGTTGCGCGACGGACTGCATTGGCGTGGCGAATGATGCCTACGCCCGCAGTTGCGCCCCGAACGCCGTGTGACAGGCGGCGACCAACTGGTCGCGCAGAGCGTCGGCCTCGGCGCTGGTGAGCGTGGCGTCGGCGTGACGCAACTGAATCGACAGCAGCAAGCTCTTCTTGCCGGCGCCCAACCGCTGGGCATCGCGATAGGTGTCGCGATATTCGATCTGTTCGAGCAACGGGCCGGCGTGCTGGCGGATGGTCTGTTCGATGTCGCTCCAATGAATCGACTCGTCGACCACCAGATTCAAATCGCGCGTGATCGCCGGCTGGGTCGATAGCTTCACGTACTGCGGCACAAACAGCGTCCGGTCCATCAAGGGCCGCAAGCTCACCTCGGCCACCGTGGCCGGATGGCGCAGCTCGAACCGCTTCATGCCCGCCTGGCTAAGCTGCCCGATAAAACCTACCAACTGTCCAGCCAGGGTCAGCCGCGCCCCCTCCCCTGCTGCCAGCAAGGGATGCGCGTAAGGCTCGACCGCCAAATCCAGCGTCGGGTTCAGCCGCGCCACGATCGCCTCGACCGCCCCCTTCATGGCCCGCAGCTCGCGCCCGCTGACCAAGCCGAGCATCAACGCCTCGTCGGGCAGTTCGTTTCCGCGCGGGAGATAGACCTTGGCGATTTCAAACAGCTCGATCACCGGATTGGCCAGCGATTCGTTCGTTCGCCGCGCGCCGAGCAAGCTGGGAATCAAGCTCCGCCGTAGTTGCGTGGCCCGCCGCAAGAGTGGCGTCTGGATCGACAGCGGCGCGGCCTCGGTCCACGGGCTGAACGCTTCGGACCAATCTTCCTCGACCACGCTGACGGTCAATGCTTCGTCAAAGCCGTGTGCGACGAGCGCCTCGCCCACGCGCTCCAGCGCCCGATCCTCGGGCGTCCGCGCCGAGCGGGCCATCGGCACGCTGACGTCTTCGGGAATGGCTTCGTAGCCGTGAATGCGGGCGACTTCTTCGATCAGGTCGATCTCGCGCGACAGATCGGCCCGCCACGTCGGCGGCACGGCCGCAAGCTGCCCGCTCTTGGCATCGCGGCTCACGGTGCAACCAAGCGAGGTCAAAATGCTTTTGACCCGATCGGCCGGGACGTCGATGCCGAGGATTCGCGGGATTTGCGCCAAGCGCAGAACGATCGCCTCACGCACCGGCACGGTGCGGCCCGCGTCGACGATCCCTTGGCACAATTCGCCGCCGGCCAGTTCCAGGATCAACTCGCACGCCCGGCGGCTAGCCCAATCGACCCCGGCCGGGTCAACGCCGCGCTCGAAGCGATAGGACGAGTCGCTGTGCAGGCTCAGCTTGCGCGCCGCCGCCCGAATGGTCGACGGGTCGAACTCGGCCGCTTCGATCAGCACGTCGCGAGTCGTCGTCGTTACTTCGGTACTGGCCCCACCCATGATCCCGGCGACGCCGACCGCGCGGTCCCGATCGGCGATTACGCACATGCCCGGGGTCAGCTCGTAGGTGCGGTGGTCGATTGCTTCGAGCTTTTCGCCAGCGCGCGGCTCGCGGACCACAATCTGCCCGCCGGCCAGCTTGGCAAAGTCGAAGGCATGCAGCGGCTGGCCGCACTCCATCAACACATAGTTCGTAATGTCGACCACATTGTTGATCGAGGCAATGCCCAAGGCGCGCAGGCGCTCGACCATCCAGGCCGGGCTCGGGCCGACTCGCACGCCGCGGATCACCCGGGCCGTGTAGCGCGGACACAGTTCGGGGCATTCGATCTTCACGCTGGTCGCCTGGGCGACGAGGGCTTTTCCCTCGGCCGGCTTCGCGGCGGGGGGCTTCAACGCGCGCTGCCAGAGGACTGCGACCTCGCGGGCGACGCCGATCATTCCCAGGCAGTCGGGGCGGTTGCTGGTGATCTCGACCTTGATCAGATGGTTCGGCCCCTTGGCGCGTCCGTCCGCCGGCACGCTCGCCATGCCGTCGAAGTTCAAGCCGGCCAGCATCAGCCGCTTGGCCAATTCCTCGGCCGTGATGCCCGACAGGTCGACGTATTCGCCCAGCCAGCCAGTGGTGATGTCCATCGGGGCCGAGCCTCTTAGAACTGTTCCAGGAACCGGACGTCGTTGCGATAAAACTCGCGAATGTCGGTCACGTTGTGACGCCGGGCACAGACGCGCTCGACCCCCAGGCCAAACGCAAAGCCGCTCACCTGGTCCGGGTCGTAACCGACGGCCCGCAGCACGTTCGGGTCGACCATGCCAGCGCCACCCATCTCGATCCAATTGTCGTTCCAGCTCATGTCGACTTCGACGCTGGGCTCGGTAAAGGGGAAGAACGACGGGCGAAAGCGAATATGAACGTCGCCGCCAAAGTAGCTTTGCGCGAACAACCGCAGCACGCTCTTCAGGTCGGCCATCGTCACGTGCCGATCGATCAACAGCCCTTCAATCTGGTGGAACATCGGGTAGTGCGTGGCGTCGGCCGTGTCGGGCCGATAGACGCGCCCCAACGAAATGATTCGCACCGGCGGCGGCGTTTTTTCCATCACCCGAATCTGCACGGTGCTGGTCTGGCTGCGCAGCAGCCAGGGGCCCGGCGCGTCGGACTTGCCACTGCCGGCGGCTATGGGGGCCGACTTTTGCGCGACCGACAGATAGAAGTTTTCGAGCGGGTCGCGCGCCGGGTGCCAGCGCGGAATGTTCAGCGCCTCGAAGTTGTGCCACTCGTCTTCGATCTCGGGGCCTTGGGCCACGCTGAAGCCGAGCCGCCCCATGATCTCTTTCAGATCGGCGATCGTCTGCACCAGCGGGTGGCGATGACCCAGGCGGACGCGCTGCCCCGGCAGGGTCAGATCGAGCTGCGGGCCGGCCTTCGTAGCGGCGGGCTGGCCATCGAGCCGCGTCTTGGCCGCTTCCAATGCGGCTTCGAGCGAGGTCTTCACTTCGTTAAAGCGTTTGCCGGCGGCGGGCTTGTCGGCCTTGTCGACCGCGCCGAGCGCCTGCTGTACGGACTTAAGGCGGCCGGCCTTGGCTCCCAGGTATTCGACCCGGGCCGCTTCGAGCGCAGCCTGATCGGCGACCGCGGCCAGGGCTTTCTGGCCGTCGGCCAACAGCGCATCGAGTTCCGCCAGGAAATCGGTCAGTGCCACGCTGCCACTTTCGTTCGACCAGAAACTGGGGCGCACCTCAGCGCGCCGGAACGGTTCCGCTGATTGCAACAGTGAGCCGAGCGACAGGAACCGCCCGGCGCACTGGCCGAGACAGGTTCCGTTGATGTTCGCTCGTTAGGCCTTCACGCCGAGCGCGGCCTTGACCTTCTCGACGACCGTGGCAAAGCCCGCCGGATCGGCGATGGCCATCTCGGACAGCGTCTTACGGTCCAGCTCGATGTTGGCCTTGTTCAGGCCGGCAATGAACTGGCTATAGCGCAAGCCGGCCTCGCGGACCGCGGCATTGATACGAATGATCCACAGCTCGCGCAACTTGCGGCGCTTGACGCGGCGATCGCGGAACGAATAGACGCCGGCCCGGACCAGCGATTCCTTGGCGGTGCGGAGCAACTTGCGATTGCCGCCGACGAATCCCTTGGTCTTCTTGAACAACCGCCGCTTCGCTTTGGCGCGTGCGGCCCCCTTCATCGTACGCATGATTCACAATCCTTCTTCAATATGGCGAAGTCCGAGGCCCCTGGGGCAATGTCCAGCCCAGGCGTTTATTATTGCCCGCTCCGCGACCTTCAAAACACGATTGCCGATTCAAGTCTGGGCGCAAGGCCGCAGCGGCAATCGTCACTGACCTCGACCGCTTTACAGGCTGTTGCCGTTCAGCAGTCGGGTGATTCGCTTGTCTTCCACCGCGTCGCAGACGCGCGTGCCGCGCAGGTTGCGGCGGCGCTTCTTCGACAGCCGCGAGTTCAAGTGGCTGGTGCCGGCGCCGCGGTGCTTCACCTTGCCGCTGGCCGTCAGCCGGAACCGCTTCTTGGTTCCCTTGTGGGTCTTTTGCTTGGGCATCGTACTCGATCCTGAATTACCGTATTCGATCCTGAATCAATGTCTGGTCGGCTGTGGTTTTTGGTTTACCACGGTGGACGCGACTCTCAAGTCGCGCCGCTCGCCAAGGTGAACGCCCCGGGCGGCGAATCATCGCGCGCCAGGCGGCCACTCGGCGGAATTGCCGAATTGGGCATTATAACGCTTGAGTTCTGGTGCGGAAGCCCAAACCGGGTGCCAACTTAGCCCGGGAATTATGTGCAAAAGTCGGCAGTCGCTCCCCATCGGGTGGCCCAGGTGCTCGCACCTGGGTGGCCGAAGGCCACAAGAAACCTCGGGCGATGCGTGGCCCCAGGCGTCAAGTCGCCAGTCGCAGAACGCGGCGCTCGAGGCTTCCTGTTGCTGCGCAACCCCGGCAACCCTCCGCGATCCTCTCGCTCATGTATTGATTCATTCACCCAAGCCGGCGGCTTTGCCGCCAGGAGCGGTGGCAGAGCCACCGGCTTGGAAGGGGAGTGACGCTACATGATCGCGAGACTCGCTTCAAGCCATCGCTCTCGACGTTACTTCCGCTGTGTCAGCAACTTCGCCTTGGACGTGCCCCCCCGGTACAGGTCGTACTTCGGGTCGGCGTACTTCGTGAAGAAGGCTTCCAGCCGGCCGGCCAGCTCGCGCTGCACCGTCGCATCGGCGGGCTGGCCATAGCGGTTGAACCGCTCGCCGGGATCGTCGGCCAGCGAGTACAGCTCGTGCGGACCCTCGGGGTGCCGCGTGACGAACTTCCACGTCTCGGTTCGAATACAGCGGACGTTTTCCATCTCGTAATAGACTTCGTTGTCCCACGATTGCTTCTGGCCGCGCAGCGTGGCCGAGAAATCGCGCCCGGGCGAGCGCGGCTTGTCCGGCATCGCGTCGCCCATGCCCAACTGCCCCAGCACCGTCGGCAACACGTCATAGTTGCTAACCATCAGGTCGCTCGTCGCGCCGGCGGGTATCACGCCCGGCTGGCGAAACAGGAGCGGTACCTGCATCATTCCGTCCATCGCCCCCAGCGGCCGAGTGTGATCCCCCATGCCCCACACGCCGTTCTGGCCCCCCATCCACCCCTGGTCGGCGCAAAAGATCACCAGCGTGTTTTGCTCCAGGCCCAGCCGCCGCAGCGTGTCGAGCACTTCGCCAACACCGTCATCGACGCCGCTTAGCTCCTCGGCATAGCGGCGAATCGAGACCGGGTTGTTCAGGTAGGGCTTGTTGTCAAACTGCCAGGGGTGCATCGCCTCGCGCGGGAACGACGGCAGCTCCTTGTCGGCATAGTAAGCCACGTGCCGGTTCCGCGACGGTTGCAGCAACAGCTTCCCCAGCCCATACGGCCCGTTGTACGACAAGAACAGAAAGAACGGCTTCGCCTGGTTGCGCTCCAAGAACGAAACCGCCCGTTGTGTCCACAGATCGGTGAGCGAGCCTGGCTCGCGCCGCACCTTGCCGTCTTCGATCACCTCGGCGTCGTAGAACTCGATGGTCCCACCGTGCGGCATGGTGGTCCATTCGGTGAAGCCTTCCTGTGGCGTGAGATTCGCCCCCAGGTGCCACTTGCCCGACAGTCCGCAGCGGTAGCCGCGCGCGGCGAGCATCTTGGGCAACGATCCGAACTCGCCGATCGTGCAATAGGCTTTCGGCCCCATCTGAGTCCCTTCGAGCCCCAGGAAGCAATGCACGCCGTGTTGCGACGGAATCAGCCCGGTCAGGTACGTGGCCCGCGTGGGCGAGCAAACAGCGTTCGAGGCGAACGCGCGGGTAAACCGCATTCCCTCGCTGGCCAATCGATCGATCCGCGGCGTCTGAATGTCACGGTTGCCGTAACAGCCCAATGTCCACGCCCCGTGATTGTCAGTCATGATCAACAGAACATTCGCCGGCCGCGCGTCGGCCGCAGTTGCAACCGGCGCCACGAACACAACTACCACCAACCAAACGACAACAATCTTGCCAAGCGTTCCGAACATTACTCCCCCCTCCTCATCACTCTTGCCCGCTCCGTGCAAACCTCCGTGCCACCGTGCCTCCGTGGCAAATCCCTCGGCCCATTGTAGTACGCTCGGCCCTCCCCCGCCCGGTTCGTTGCATCGCGATTTTCGCCGGGCTATAACCCTGGGAAGTCGGACCTGCTGTTTGCCGCCCGGCGCGTCGATGTTTCGCCGCGCGCCTGGCGTTCACCGAGTCATCGTACGCTTACCTTTTAATCAAGGACGCACCCCATGGCCACCGCCACCCCCCCTGCTCGTCCCAAGACGCCGCAATTGAAAGATCAGCAACTGTTCATCGACGGCAAGTTCGCGGCCAGCAAGTCTGGCAAGTCGTTCACGGCCATCAACCCGGCCACCGGCGACGCCTTGTGCCAGGTGGCCGAAGCCGACGCCAGCGACGTCGACCGCGCCGTCGCGGCCGCGCGGCGTGCCTTGGAATCGAGCCCCTGGAAGACGCTCGACGCGGCAGCACGCGGCGAGTTGATGTTCAAGCTGGCCGACTTGGTCGTCGAGAATGCGGAAGAATTGGCGTCGCTCGAATCACTGAACAGCGGCAAGACGATCACCGACTCGCGCGGCGACGTGCAAGGCGTCGTGAATACGCTGCGCTATTACGCCGGCTGGGCCGACAAGATCGAAGGCCGCACGGTCCCCGTCCGCGGCAACTTCTTGAGCTACACGCTCCGTCAACCGGTCGGCGTCGTGGGGCAGATCATTCCCTGGAACTTCCCGTTGTTGATGCTGGCCTGGAAGTGGGGGCCGGCCCTGGCCTGCGGAAACACCGTGGTCATGAAGCTGGCCGAGCAGACGCCGTTGACCGGGTTGCGGATGGCCGAGCTAGCCACGCAGGCCGGCTTTCCCAACGGCGTGGTGAACGTCATCAACGGCATGGGCGAGACGACTGGCCATGCGATGGTCGTCCATCCGGGCATCGACAAGATCGCCTTCACCGGCCACGTCGATACGGCCAAGATCATTCAAAAGCAGGCGGCCGACACGCTGAAGCGGACGACGTTTGAGCTGGGGGGCAAGAGCCCGAACGTGATCTTCGCCGATTGCGACTTGGACCAGGCCGTGGCCGGCGCCCACCACGCCATTTACTTCCACGGCGGGCAGTGCTGCACGGCGGGGAGCCGGCTGTTCGTCGAAGAGAAGATTCGCGACGAGTTCGTCAGCCGCCTGGCCGAAAAGGCCAAGCAGCGCAAGGTGGGCGATCCGCTTGACCCCACGACCGAGCAAGGCCCGCAGGTCTCGCAAGAGCAGATGGACAAGATTCTCGGCTACGTCAACGTCGGCCAGAAGGAAGGGGCCAAGCTCGTCACTGGCGGCCAGCGCGTCGGCGGCAAGGGCTTCTTTGTCTCGCCGACCATCTTTGACAACGTCAAGGACGAGATGACGATCGCCAAGGAAGAAATCTTTGGCCCCGTCGTCAGCGTGCTGCCGTTCAAGAACATCGACGAGGTGATCACCCGGGCGAACAACACGTTCTACGGGCTGGCGGCGGCCATTTGGACCAAGGATCTGGACAAGGCGCACACTTATGCCCGCGAGGTAAAGGCCGGCACGGTGTGGGTCAACTGCTACCACGTGGTCGACACCACGACGCCGTTCGGCGGGTTCAAGATGTCAGGCCAAGGCCGCGAAAACGGCGAAGCCGCGCTGGAGCACTACACCGAAACGAAGACCGTGACGATCAAGCTGGGGTAGAGAACCCGGCGAGATTGTTAAGTCGAGAATCAGTCGTTCGCGATGAGCGAAGCATCAAAAGCCGCCGGCGCAAGCCGGCGGTTTTTTTTGCGCGCCGGCTGCGATGCATGCGGCCTTGTTAAACACAATCTCTGTTCGGGGGTGCCATGCTCAAGCCCCCAAGGCTTGAGCATGCTCGGTACACGCTTCACATGCTCAAACAAGAAGTTTGAGCATGGCACCCGGCAACTGCCTTCAAGCACCAAAGGTGCGCACCATACCAGCGTGGGGCAACGCCCCACGTTCATGGTCTTCAAACGGTCTAAGGGCTGAAGGCCCGCACCATCCGCATCACCTACGCGTCCAAATGGGGCGGGCTTTCAGCCCTTGATGGGTTTGGTTGGTGCGTTACCTGGGGCGTTGCCCCAGGCTGGTATGGGGTCGGGCCGTTGGCCCTTCATCCCCTCTACCGGACAGCCAGGGCTTTCCACGCAATGGCGGACCAACAACAGATGCAAATTGCCAGCCAGGCAGCAGCCGTCTTCAGCATTAATTGAGCAAACGAAAGATACGGAAAGCTATCTAATCGTCCTGAGTCTTTGGAAATGAAGTATTCCAAGATGCTTAAGGCGGCAAGCGTAAATGGCAGCACCCATCCTGCGCTGAGCATGCCTATTACGATGGCGAAAAAACTGCTGCCATACCATTTGTTCATATTAAGTCCCTCGCCCCCTACCCTTCCCGGCGCTGCCGGTAATACTTCAACCCCGGGAAGAAGAAGCATGCGCCGGAGACTACGCCGAACAGCGTGATCCCGAACGGAATGTTCCACCGCTGCATCAAGGCCATGGCCAGGGACGTGACGAACAGCGCCAGCGATTGAATGTAAAACGCGCCGGACAGCATGCCCGCTTTGACCAGGAACACCATCCCGCTGGTCAGCCCCAGGATCGGCGACAGACTGAGCACCGGCAGCCCCAGCAGCATCTCGACCGGGAACAGCAGCGCAATCGTCAGCACGCTGCCGGCCCAGACGTGGGCGATCTGCCGCTCGATGAACGTCACCGGCCCGGCCCGGCGGCGCAGCGCCCAGAACATGGCCGCCCAGGTCCCCAAGCCTGCGGTCCACAACAACACGTACGGCCACGGCGCGCCGACCCCGCGCCATTGCAACCAGTTGGTCGCCACCGACAAGAGCACGAGCGCCAGACTGTGCCACATCCACAGCAGCCCCCAATGCTCGAGGACCGTGGCGTGATGCGTCTCGCGCATCCAGCGCGCTAAGACCTGCGAGAACTGACCCGAGCGCGCGGCAATCGGCTCGTCAGCCAGAAACGCTCGCAGGTCGTCGGCCAACGCGGCCGCGCTCGGGTAGCGCAGCTCGGCGGGTTTTTGCAGGCACTTGAGCGCCACGAGTTCCAGCACCCGATCGGCCTTGGGGTTGATCAGCCGCGGCGGCAGCGGCTCTTGCTCGAGGACCAGGAGCACCGTTTCCATCGGCGAGCTGCCTTGGAACGGCGGCCGGCCGGTCAGCGTCTGATACAGAATCGCCCCCAAGCTGTACACATCGCTGGCCGGGCCGACGCGGCCGCGGCTGCCGGCGGCTTGTTCGGGCGACATGAACGTCGGCGTTCCCAGGATCGCCCCGGTGTTCGTCAGCGAACTGTCCCCCTCGACCCGCTTGGCCAGTCCGAAGTCGGTGACCAGCGCGCGTCCCTGCCGGTCGATCAAGATGTTCGACGGCTTGAGGTCGCGATGCAGCACTCCTTGCTCGTGCGCGGCCTGAATCGCCTCGACCACCGGCAACAGGAGCGCGGCCGCTTCGCGCGGCGGCAACGGCCCCTCGGCCAGTCGCTGGGCCAGCGTCTCGCCTTCGACGAATTGCATGGTGAAATAAGGCTGGCCGTCCTGCTCGCCCACCTCGAACACCCGGACCAGGTGCGGATTGTCGAGCCGCGCCGCCGCCTGGGCCTCCTGGCGAAAGCGGACCAGCTCCGAGGCCGGCGCCGACGCGCCGTGGCGGATCATCTTCAGGGCCACGACCCGATCGAGTTCGCGATGCCGGGCCTTGTAGACCACGCCCATCCCGCCGCGGCCCAGCTCTTCGAGCAGTTCGTACGGGCCAAACATTTGGCCGGTGGTGGATGTTGCGGTCTGGCGTGATGGTGGCGACGTGGCAGGTTTCTCGGCCTTGGCGATGGCGGCTTCAGCCGCCGAGGCGCGCTCACGCGCGGCCGACGAATCGGCGTGGGTCATATCGCTGGCCAGGCAGTCGGCCACCATCATCGCGCCCCACAGCGAGCGCAACTCGCCGGCCAGCTCGGGGTGAGCCCGACAAGCCGCCGAAAGATCGGCCGCGCCGCCGGTGCGCATCTGCTCGGCCAGTTCGTTCAACACCACGGCCAGCAACTCCTCGCGGGCCGCGCCGGCGTCAGCTTGCTGCGCGGTGTGTGAGTCGCGCGCGTCCGGCTTTGAACTGGCCCCGTCGGTCATACGACTACCCTTCGGCCGCCGGCGTGTCGTCCAAGAGGGCCCGCAGGCGGCGCATGGCTCGCAGATAACGCATGCCCGCCGCCGGTTCGGTCAGGCCGAGGGCCACGGCCACTTCCTGGTTGGCCAGTTGCTCGAAGTGACGCATCTCGATGATCTCGCGATCGATGTCGTCCAGTTGAGCGAGCGCGGCGCGAAAGCGTTCCTGCAGTTCCTGACGCAGCAAGGCGGTGGCCGGCGTCAGCTCGCGCCCGTCGCGCAGTTGCGCCGCCAGATCGAGCGCCGACTGGTCCTGCCACGCGGTGACGGCCTGTTCGCGGTCGACGCTCCGCTGGCCGGCCAGCCGGTGGCGACGGTGGGCGTCGATCATCCGGTCCTTGGCGATCTGCCGCAGCCAGAGATGAAACGGCATTCGCGGGTCGCGGAGATAATCGCCCAGGCGGCGGTTGGCCTCGACCAGCGCGTCTTGCACGATGTCGCTGGCGTCGACGCGACCTTGAATGGCTCGATCGGTTCGCAGGGCCACCAGCTTGCGCAGCGCGTCGCGATGTTTTTCGAGCAGCGCGCCGGCCGCCGACGCGTCGCCGGCTTTGGCCGAGACGATCAGCTCTTGCGTATCGGTCGAGTTGGGCCACATGGTTCGCTGCACGGGTGACGCTGCACAGGTAACGAAGCGTCGGCCATTATCGGCGTGAATAGCGCCGCGGACAATGGCTTGATCCCACGACGATAAAGAGGCTCTCACTGGCTCGGAGCGGTCGCGTTCCCAAGCCGGCGACTCTGTCGCCGCTGATTGGCGGCAGAGCCGCCGGCTTGGTTGTCATCATCCCAATGGGAAATACTCTAGCGCAGGACGCGATCGGCCAGTGCCGGAAACTCGCGGCGGGCGCGACGAACCGTCTCGACGTCGATCTCGCAAGTCAGCACCTGGGGGCCGTCGCCGGCTTCGGCCACGACGTTGCCCCAGGGGTCGACAATCATACTGTGCCCTGCCAGGGCGACGCCGGCGCTCTGGCCAGCGCCGTTGCAGGCGACCACGTACGACAAGTTTTCCAGGGCCCGGGCGCGGTTCAAGAGTCGCCACGGTTCAAGCCTCGCCGCCGGCCACGCCGCCGCGACCAAGAAGATTTCCACGCCTCGGTCGACCAGCGCCCGATACAGTTCCGGAAACCGCAGGTCGTAACAGATCGAAAGCCCCAGCGTCCCGTGCGGCGTCGCCGCGGTCGCCGGTTCGCTGCCCGCGGCCAGCAGCGCGCGCTCCTGCGACTGATAGCCAAAAGTGTGCATCTTGCGATAGCGCGAGACAGTATTGCCGGCCGGATCGACGAGCAGCGTAGTGTTGAAAAGCTGTGAGCCAGCCCGTTCGACGAAACTGCCCATCAGGAGCCACGTGTTCAGCTCTTTTGCCTTGTCAGCGAGCGCGCGAACCGTGGGGCCGTCGACGGCTTCGGCGTGCCGCTCGTACTGATCGAATGCGAAGTACCCGGTCGGCCACAACTCGGGCAACAGGACCAGGTCGCTGCCGCGCGCCTGGTCCAACAGCGCGAGAGCCGCAGCCAGCGACTCGCCCGGCGTGCGATCGGCAATTTCAAGTTGCAGGCAACTGACGCGCATTGGACGGCACACTATTTCTGATCGCGGGTCGCAGGGTGCGTCGGTAAGCCGCCGCGCAAGCCACGCATAGATACAGGAGCGAGTTCGAGGACGCCGATATTGCTCGCGCGATCTTGCTGCGACGCGGCCTGGTATTCCGCGAATTGAGTCCACGCATAGGTCTTGCCGGCGAAGATCAACTTCTCCAAGTCATAGACGTTGTTTTCCGCTGCCCATTTCGTCTTGTCACCAATTGTCAATGTCGCGGCCGACAGGCCACTGATGAATTCAGAGTTCTTCAGGGTAAATGCCGTGCCGTCCGCTTTGACATCCAGCCGGCGAATCGAGACATGATCGGCTTCAACCACGGAACGCGCGCCGAACCGCACTGGGCTGGATTTGCCGCAGGCGTCGACCAGCACGTTGTCCAGTCGCACCGTACACTGCTTGTCGCTGTTCGGCTCCCCTTGTACGACCAGGCTCTGCTGCGCGCAGCAGCGAATTGCCGAGTTCTTCATCGAGTGCTCGTTGGAGCCGAGAAAGAAGACGTCAAAGCCGATGTTTGAGTCGGCGTAGACCCGATTGTAGTGCGACACGCTGTCCCCCACGTCGCACAGGCCGGTCGAATTGCTCAGCGTGACGAAGCCGTCGACGGCGATCTGGCAATCGTCGTGGGCGCTCATTCCGTCGTCGCCGCACTCGATGGCGGCGATGTTCTCGAAGCGGACGTCGCGGCATTTGCCGTGGATGTTGTAGCCGTCGTTGTAAACGTGGGTGGCGGTCAGATTGCGGATCAACAAGTGCGAGCAGTCGCCGCTCATCTGCACGCTCGTCGAGCGTAGCGGCGCTTCGATGCGATAGTCGGCCAGCTTCTTGCCCGGGGAAGTTTTGATGTAAAACGCGTGCGCATCTTGCTCGAACGTCCACTCGCCTGGCTGGAGTTCGGCCGGCGCTTTGAGCGGGGCTCGTTTCCCCTTGGACGTGCGCCCCATGAAGTTCATTTTGCCATCGATGCGGAAGAACCAGCGCTGGATGACCGCGCCGTCCTTGCCCAATAGCCGCTCGGAGAGCAAGTGATCGTTGCGGTACAGCCCGGGCGAAACCTCTTGCCAGTCGGCCACGGTGATCGGGTCCGAACCTTCGATCGTCGCGCCGTGCCCGTCGAAAGTGATCGGCCGGCCGGGCTCGCCGTGGGCGTTGTGAAACACGACCGACTCGCGATACGGGATCGTCGGGTGAACGATCAGGTGGACCGTGTCGCCGGGCTTGGCGCGGCGGACGCCGTGATGAATCGTCTTGACCGGGCCTTCCTTGCCATTCGTCTCGGCCGCCAGGCCGGTGTTGCGATCGTCGCCACTGACGTGGTTCACGTAGATGTCACGCCCGGCCGCCGGTTCATCGGCCCGCGCGTTCGCAACCAGGCCCATCGCGCAAACGAGCGCAGCCAGCGCGCAATAGCAGCGAAGACAACTCATCGAACGATCCTTGAGAGGCGAGGAGCGACGCGAAGCAGCCGCAGACCGACTATTTAGCGGTCAGTGTTACTTGCTAGTCACGGTCAGCCAGACATTATCGACCGACGTCCCCAGGCCCGCCAGCGGCATTTTCGCCGTCCGCTGGCGCGCGGCCGTGCCGAGCGAGCGGGCCGTGATTTGAATCGGCCCGCGGAAGGGCTGCTCGCCCGGGGCGATTTTCAGGGTGACCTTCTTGGCGGTGTCCCCTTTTTTGCCGTCTCCCTTGGCGGCTGAGCGAACCGGTTCGCACTTGGCCCCCTCGGGCAAGCCGGTGACGGTGATTTCGATTTCCTCGGCAAAACTATTCGCGCGGTCGATGGTGATCGGCAGCTCGATCTCTTTCTTGGCCGCCGTCGTCAACTCGCTGGCCGCGAACGCCAAGGTGTAATCGGGCTCGACTAGCGCAATGTCGAGCGTGTAGGCGTGATCCGCGCTCCCCGCGCCGTACAGGTCGGCGACCGCGATCAGGTACTTGCCGTCGGCCAGAATCGTGTAGTTCAGTTCGGGATCGCGCTCCTTCGCCGAGTCGTCGCGGCTGGTGAGCAGCTTCTTCTGGCTGTCGTAGACGCGCAGCTCGCCATCGAGCGGAAAGCCCAGCCGCTGCGAGCGCACGACGAGCGCCAGGTTCTGCCCCTTCTTGGCCTCAATGGCGAACACGTCCACGTCCCCCGGCGCGACAATGCGCCCGCTGACGACCACGGGCCAGGCGATTGCTTGAGCATGGTCTCGATCGTTTGGTTCGGCTTCGGCCAAGCACTTCTTGTCGACCACGTCGAGGCGGACTTCGCCGGCCAGTTGAGCGTCATGGATCACGACCGATGTGGCGTCAGTCGGAGGCGTGACCTTTTTCGTGCGCAGCGCCTCGGGAATGTTCCAGCCCACCAGTTCCAGACTGGTCTCGACGCCGCGCTCGACCGCCAAAGGCATCGTGTAATTCAAAAAGCCGCCGGTCGTGAGCGTCATTCGATAGGCGAACTTGTCGCCGCCGGCAAAGGCCACCGAGCCGGTCGCCGTGGCCGGAAACGCGAACAGTCGGACCAGGTAGGCGCCATCGCGCGGCGCGGTGAACACCAGCCGCGGATCCTGCCCCCGGGTGTCGTGATTCTGGGCCAAGACGAATCCATCGGCCGAGAGCACTTGCAGCACGCCGTCCATCGGCGAGCCCAGCCGCTCGGCCGCGACGTCGGCCACCAAGGTTTGCCCGGCCGTCAGCGCGACGCTGAACGTGTCGATGTCGCCGGCCTTGGCCAGCCGCCCGTTGACGACGACGGCGACGGGCGAAATCGATTGCGCGGCGGTTGTCTCGTTGTTCGGCTCCTTCTCTTCGATCTCGGGTAGCGTGCCGACCACGATCGCTTGCGGCGTCGAGGCCCCTTCGTCGTTGAAGAACCGCACCAGGCGCAGCCCTGGTTCCGCGTCGGCCGTGGCCGAAAGCTTGAAGCGGCCTTCTTCTTTTTCGGGAGTCAACGTGATGCCGGCGCCGCTCGTTTGGACTTGGGCCGGCCAGGGCTTCATCGCGCCGCTGACGGTGAGCGTGACGCTTTGCCCGCGCTGCACGCCCAAAGGGAACACGCCGGTCGGCTTCGGTGGCGCGGCCACGGTTAAAACCGGCGCGGCAAGCAGCGCGACGACGGCCAGCCAAGTGTAGCAGGTGATCTTCACGTTCAGCGCGCCGCCTCTCAACCCATCAGTTCCTTGATGGGGGTCGGATCGCTGACGATGTGCGATGGCCGCCCTTGCGGCGTGTAGAGGATCTTGTCGGGATCGATCCCCAGCTTGCGATACACCGTCGAGGCAAAGTTCTCGGGGCTGAGCACGCGCTCGACGGGGGCATAGCCGTTCTTGTCGGTCGCGCCGATGACCGTGCCACCCGGCACGCCGCAACCGGCGAACATCACGCTCATGGCATTCGACCAGTGATCGCGACCGGGGAGCTTGCGATCGGGCAAGGTGGAAATCTTCGGCGTGCGGCCGAACTCGCCCAGCGCCACCACCAGCGTCGTTTCCAGCAAGCCGCGCTGGTCCAGGTCTTCGATCAGCGCCGCGATGGCGTGTTCGAACGGCGGCAGCTTTTGGGACAAGCCAGGGAAGATTTCCGAGTGGCTGTCCCAGCCGCCGTCGTACAACGTGACGAACGGGACGCCGGCCTCGACCAGTCGCCGCGCCAGCAGCGCCCGCTGAGCAAACGGCTTGCGACCGTAGTGGTCGCGGACCTTGGCCGACTCTTGCGAGATGTCGAAGGCGCGTTGTGCCTCGGGCGAGTTGATCAGGTCGTAGCCTTGCTGATAGTACGTGTCGAGCGCCGGCACCGGGTCGCCGGACGCCTTGTTATCGATGCGCGGCAAGCGATCGACCAGCGCCCTCAGGTCGCGGCGGCCGGCAAAGCGATCGGTACCGATCCCTTGCGGCAAGGCCACGTCGCGGACGCGGAAGCCGTCCTTGTTCGGATCGTCGGCCACGACGAACGGCGCGTACTTGGCCCCCAAGAAGTTCGGACCCGCCGAGCGTGAACGATCGGGCATCGAGAAATAGGCCGGCAGCCCGCGCGGCGCGGGGCGCTCAAAAGCGGTCACCGAGCCCAGGCTGGGATGAAAGCTGACGAACGCGCCACAGCCGACGGGAATCCGCGGCGGCGCGCCGGTCATCATGTAATGGTTCCCCGCGCCGTGGTTTCCCTGGTTGTGGCAAATCGACCGGACGACACACAGCTTGTCGCTAATCGACGCCAGCCGCGTCATGTGTTCCGAGAAGAACACGCCGGGAATCTTGGTGCTGATGGTGTCGAACTCGCCGCGGATTTCGGCCGGGGCGGTCGGCTTGGGGTCGAATGTTTCAAAGTGCGACGGCCCGCCGTCCATCCAAATCAGGATGCAGCTCGTGGGGCGCTTCTGCTTGGCCCCGGACGTGGCCGCTTCGGTGCGCAAGCGCAGCAAGTCGAGCAGTCCGCCGCCGGCCAGGGCGCCAATGCCCAATTGCAAGCAATCGCGGCGGGAGATGCCAGCGCAGTTTCGGTGAATCGCCATCAGTGTCGTCCTTTGTCGTGCCGCGACAGGTTCGATTGCCGCACAGCGCCGATCAATCCTTGAACAAAAACTCGGGAGTATTCAGCATCGCCCACAGCAGGTCTTCGGTCGTTTGACGTCGGGCCTCGGGGCGATCGGTATAAAGTTTCACGGCCGCCTGCAACTCAGCGTCGCTGGGGCGTCGCGAGTAAACGGACAAGTAAAGCTGCTCGACCAACTCGGCCGGCGTTTGCTTGCCACCGGCCAGGCGCGCCGACAAGCCCGGATCGCCGACGATTTTCTGGTGCAACTGCGACGAGTTCATCAGGTGCAGCGCCTGGACCATCGTCGTCTCGCCGGTTCGCTCGCAGGGCGGATCCTGGTTCGGGTCGGGTCGACCGAAGGCGTCGAGGAACAGCGAATTGATCCGATGGGTCCAGATCGCCGTCGCCCGACTCCCCGGCGCCATGGCCGCGTAGTCGTCACGCACGCCGGTGATGTCGGCAATCGCGTCCGAGATCGTCTCGGCCCGCAGCCGCGTCCGATAGTGTCGCGAGTAGTTTTGCGTGTCGGCCACGTTGGTGTCGTTCGTTGCGCTCGACAATCCATAGACGTACGAGGTCATGATCGTGCGGAGCATCGCCTTTTGATCGTACTTCAGCCGGCGGAATTCCACGCCGAGCGCGTCGAGCAGCTCGGCATTGGTGGCCGGGTTGGTGGCCCGCAGATCGTCGACCGGCTCGACCAGGCCGCGACCCATCAGCTCGGCCCACATCCGATTGACCGCCACGCGCGCGAAGAAAGGATTGTCATTGGCCGTCATCCAGCGCGCGAACGCCAGGCGAGGATCCTCGTCGTCGCTGAGGGCGGCTTTGCCCGTCAGTGGCTCGGGGGGGACAATCGCGCCGGAGATCGGGTGCTTCACGGCACCTTTCGCCGCGGTGAAGATCATTTCCTCACCGCCCGAAATCGGCGCCGAGATGCCGGTCCCCTTGTAGCCCACCCGGCCAAAGAACGCCGCCATGCCGTAGAACTCGTCTTGTCCCCAGACTTCGAAGGGATGGTGGTGGCAACGAGCGCAGTCAAGCCGCACCCCCAGGAACAGTTGGCTGACCAGGACGGTGATTTCTTCGGGCGTGCGCCGATCGCGGAACATGGTCGCCGCGCCGTTGCGCCAAGTGCTGCCCCGCGCGGTCACCAGCTCGCGCACGAACTGGTCATAGGGCTTGTTCTCGCGAAAGGCGTCACGAATCCACTGATCGTAGTTGAGCGTGGCTTTAATGCCCACGCGGTAGGGATTCGGCCGCAGCAGATCGACCCACTTGTTGGCCCAATGGTCGGCGTACTCGGGCCGCGCCAACAGGGCGTCGACCAGCGCGGCCCGCTTGTTCGGCGAGGTGTCGGCCAGGAACTTGTTCACCTCGTCCGGGGTGGGCATGCGGCCAATCGCGTCCAGGCTGGCCCGGCGCAGGAACGTGGTGTCGCTACACGGACCCGAGGGGAGCACAGCCACCGATTCGAGCTTGTCCCAAACCAACTGATCGATGAAGTTGTGACGCGGCAAGGCCGAGTAGCGCTCGGCGGGCAGTCGCGCCCCGCGCGGGATCACCACGTTCCAGGTGGCGATGTGCCCCATGTAGCGAATCATCGTCGACGATTCGCCGGGCAGCCGCCCGGTCTTGATCTCGCCAGTCGTCGAGATGGTCGAGACTCCGGTGTCACTTGACTGGTACGCGCACCAGGGGGTGACATCGCGCGTCGAACCGTCCGAGTAGCGGGCCGTGACCGTGAGTTGCTGTTTGCTGTTGGGCGACAGGGGCAACTCTTCGGGCCCGACGGCGATTAACTTCAGGACCGGATCGGCGGGGCCGCTGCGCGGCATGCCGGCGGCGATCCAGTCGCGGAGAATCTTGTATTGTTTGCTGTCCCGGGCAATCCGCTCGCCGCCGCCGTGCGAGACCGCGGCCGACCCCTTGCGCAAGAGCAGGCTTTCATCAGCCGCGGCGGGGAACACGCGGCGGCCACGCGCCTCTTTCACGATCGCGTTGTAGTCAAAGTCGGCATCGAAGCCGAGCAGCGAAAGCTGAAAGCCATTTTGCCCCCGGCTCTTGCCGTGGCAGGCCCCTTGGTTGCAACCCGCCGCGGTCAGCACCGGCATCACGTCCAACTCGAACGTCAGTCGCGGCGTTCCCACGGGCGCTTTGCTGGAAGCCGACGCGGTACGGATCACCGGTTCGGGCGTTGCGGCGCGGCTCGTGCCCACCAGCGCGATGTTCAACAACATCGTCGCCGTCACGAAATCTGAGCGCCGGAAAAGTCGCATGGAACGAGCCCGCGGAAAGCCAGGGAGGGTGGTCGGCAAGGGGGAGGGAAAACGGGCCGGAGAGCAAGTATCAATCTACTCTGATTGATCGGCAAAAGTCAACGGAAAAAGTGAATGCACCTTCCCCGTTTGTGCTAAGATCAGAGCCGCTTTGCCCTGCCCCCAGCGTGTTGTTGCTCCCCTGCCCCGCGCGCCGTCCGAACGTCCCGCCAGCGCCTATGAGTCAATCGACCGAACGGCCGACGCACGTGCGTCACTTGATCATCGCCACGGCCACGTGCGCGGCGGTGTTGTTGTATCTCGAGCGCGTCTGCTTGTCGGTGGCGGCGGTTTACATTCGCGAAGACTTGTTGCTCTCCGATGTCGAGTTGGGTTGGGCGATGGGGGTCTTCTTCTGGGCCTATGCCGCCGGGCAGGTGCCGTCGGGTTGGCTGACCGATCGCTTCGGGCCGCGCAAGATGATGACGGTCTATCTGGTCGGCTGGTCAGTGTTCGGCATTTCGATTGCGCTGGCCAACAATCTCTGGACGCTGCTGTTGGCGCGATTGGCGCTGGGGCTGTCCCAGGCCGGCGCCTATCCCACGTTGACCGTCCTGGTCAAGCATTGGGTGCCGCGCGACGCGCGCGGCTGGGCCAGCAGCGTCGTCGCGTTCGGTGGTCGCGCCGGCGGCGCGGGGGCCAACCTGTTGACGGCGCTGCTGATCGTCGGCTTTGTCCCCAGCGATGCGCCGACGTTGTTCTCGACTGGCGATGTGCTGGACGCCCAGAAGTTGCAAGAGCATTGGACGTCCACCAAGCCGGCCGAGTTGAACCCGCTGCGCGAGCGGCTTCGCGCGCAATTGCCCGGCGCCAACCCGAGTCACGAGCAGATTCTGTTGACGCTCAACGCGCTGTTGGCTTCGCCCAACTGTTTCGAGGGGCTCGACGCGACGACATTGTGGCTGTCGGCCGATGCCAGATCGATCGAAGCGGTGCCGATCGCCGATCGGAACACGTGGCAAATCGCCCGCTATAACCGGCTGGTCATCGAGAAGGCGTTTCCCGGCTCGCTCAAGCAGTTGCACGGCGCTGGCTGGCGGCCGACGCTGTTGGTCTATGGCGCTGGCGGCGTGCTGATGGGGCTGGTCTTCTGGTTCATGGTCCGCGATTGGCCCCGCGAGCATCGCCGTTGCAACGAAGCCGAGGCCCAATTGATTACCGCCGGCGAGCCACCCGCACTGGCACAGACCGGCAAGCCCGAGTCGATTCCCTGGCGCGCGCTAGCGTTGAACTGGAACATGACTTTCAACTCGCTGGCCCAGTTCTTCGTGAACTTTGGCTGGGTGTTCATCATCACCTTGTCGCCAACCTATCTAGCCGACGAATTCTCGGTACCGATCGAAGAGCGCGGCTGGATGACAACGGTGCCGTTGGTGGTATCGTGCGGCGGGATGTTGTTCGGCGGCTGGTTGACCGACTGGCTGACGCGCACGCTGGGGTTGCGGTGGGGCCGCGCGCTGCCGTTTGGCGGCTCGAAGGTTGTCAGCGTGATCGCTTTGGCCGCCTGTCCCTGGCTCGACTCGCCGTGGGCCGTGACGGTTGCCTTGTCGGCGATGGCGTTCGCGACCGATCTGGGTGTGCCGTCGATCTGGGCCTTTGCCCAGGACGTCGGCGGCCGACACGTCGGCTCGGTCGTTGGCTGGGGGAACATGTGGGGGAACTTGGGCGCGGGGCTGGGGCCAATCGCCCTGGCCTGGGCCCAGAAGTATTATGGCTGGAACGTCGTGTTCTATTTAAGCGCGCTGGCCTGTGCCATTGGCATGCTGGCGGGCTTGTTGATCCGGGCCGACCAGCCGTTGTTTGCGGATGAATGAATCACCGTCGAGGAAGCGAGGAGCGTCGATGTCGAAGACCAGTGAAATCACCTTGCCGATGATGCGCGAAAAGTTCACCAGCGCCGTCGTTTGCGACGCGCTCGATGCCGTCGGCTTGCGTCAGCAATCGCCGCGCGTCCAGTTGCGCCCCATGACGACGCCGGGCGTGCTCGTCGGCCGCTGCAAAACGACCCTCTGGGCCGACATGGCCCATGCCGATCCGCGGCCGTACGAATTGGAACTGAAAGCGGTCGACGGCTGTCAGGCCGACGACGTGCTGATTGCCGCGGCGGCCGGGTCGATGCGCTCGGGTATTTGGGGCGAGTTGCTGTCGACGGCCGCGCGCAACAGCGGTTGCCTCGGCACGATCGTCGACGGCGCGGTCCGTGATGTGGCTCAGATGACGCGGATGGGCTTCGCCGTCTTTGCGCGCGGCGTGTGCATTTATGATTCGAAAGACCGCCAGCGCGTGATCGACGTCGACGTCCCCGTCGAAATTGACGGCGTGACGTTCGCCGCGGGCGATCTGGTCATCGCCGATATCGACGGCGTAGTGGTCGTGCCGCGCCGCGTCGAGGTCGAGGTGGTTCGCCGGGCCTGGGAGAAGGTCCACGCCGAGAACGTCACGCGCGACGCCATTCGCGGCGGCATGAAGGCTCAGGCCGCTTACGACAAGTATGGAGTTCTGTAGTTCACCGAGAAAGGAACGGTTAGCGATGGAAGTGATTCGCGGGCCCGGCGTGCCGGCCAGCCATTTGCCCTTTAGCCCGGCGATCCGCGCCGGAGGTTTCGTGTTCGTCTCGGGGCAAGCCTCGGTCGACGACGCGGGCAAGATCGTCGTCGACACCTTCGCCGGCGAGATGCGCCGCTCGTTCGAGAACGCCCGGCGCATCCTGGCGGCGGCGAAACTGACCTTTGCCGACGTGGTGCAAGTGCGCAGCTACGTCGCCAGCCCGGCTGACCTGGCCGAGTACAACCAGATTTACTGTGAGTTCTTCAGCGAGCCCTTCCCGGCGCGGACGACGATTGTCGAGTGCCTGGGCACGGCGTTGAAATTTGAAGTCGAAATGATGGCCTTCGCCGGGAAGTAAAGGAAGCGACCCATGCGCGTCGGAATTGTCGGCTTGCTGCAAGAGTCGAACACGTTCATCAACGGTCAAACCACGCTCGCCCACTTCGAGCAAGACCTGCTTTGCGAAGGGGCCGAGATCGAGCGGCGGATGGCCGACGCGCACCACGAAGTGGGAGGCTTCTTCGAGGGACTGGCCGCGGCGGGCATCGAAGCGGTGCCGATCTTCCTGGCCCGCGCGCTGCCGTACGGCACGATGCAGCGCGGCGTGCTCGAAGAGTTGCTGGCCCGGATGGACCGCGCCCTCGATCGTGCCGGACGGCTCGACGGGCTGCTTGCCGCCCCGCACGGCGCCACGGTCAGCGAGACGGCGGCCGACGTCGATGGTTACTGGCTGGCGCGGCTGCGCACGCGGTTCGGCACGCGCTTCCCGATCATCGCCACGTTCGATCTGCACGCCAACATTTCGGCGCAACTGGTCGCGGCCTGTGACGCGCTGATTGGCTATCGCTCGAATCCTCATCTTGATCAGCGGGCTCGCGGTGTCGAGGCGGCAAAGCTGATGGCCCGCACGCTCGGCGGCGAGGTGCGACCGACGATGGCGGCGAACTTGCTGCCGCTGGCCGTCAACATCGAGCGGCAGCTCACCTCGGCCGAGCCGTGTCAAAGCCTGTACGGGCGGGCCGACGCCATGCTGGCCGCGCCCGGCGTGCTGACCAACAGCGTCGCCCTGGGCTTCCCCTATGCTGACGTGGCGCAAATGGGCTCGGCCATCGTCGTGGTCACGAACAACGACTGGGCCAAGGCCAGGATGCTGGCCGACGATCTGGCCAACCATTGGTGGTCGCGGCGCGAGGAGTTCAACGGCCAGTTCATCACGGTGGACCAGGCGCTCGATCGCGCCGTGCAACTCGACGGGTCAGTCTGCCTGCTCGATATGGGTGACAACGTCGGCGGCGGTTCGCCGGCCGACGGGACGTTGCTGGCTCACGGCTTGCATCAGCGGCAAATGGGGCCGAGTTTTGTGTGTCTTTATGACCCGGCGGCGTATGAATTGGCCCAGGCCGCTGGGCTCGACGCGCGTGTCACCCTGTCGATCGGCGGCAAGACCGACGCGTTGCACGGTTCGCCTCTGACCGCCGAGTTTACCGTCGGGCGGTTTGCCGAGGGGAAATTCAGCGAGCCGAACCCTCGCCACGGGGGCATCGTGAACTTCAACATGGGACCAACGGCCATCGTGACGACCGACGCGGGTTTGACGGTGATGATCACTTCGCGCCGTTGCGCGCCGATGAGCCTGAACCAATTGGTCAGTTGCGGGCTCGACCCGGGAAGCTTTCGCTACCTGGTCGCCAAGGGGGTACACGCCCCGGTGGCGGCCTATCGCGAAGTCTGTCGCCACCTGATCCGGGTTGACACGCCGGGCGTGACGAGCGCCGACTTGCGGCGCTTGGAGTATCACCACCGCCGGCCGATGTATCCGTTTGAACCAGACATGACCTGGGTGGCCGGTAACGGGGCCCAGGCAAAGGTAGGATCGCGATGAGTATTTGGCGCTGGGCCGAGATGTTGCCGACGGTGCCGCTGTCGGCCCGCGTGACGTTGGGCGAAGGGAGCACGCCGCTGTTGCGGTCGCGCTCGATCGGCCCCAAGGCCGGCATCCCGGAACTGTATTTCAAGCTCGAAACGACGAACCCCTCGGGCTCGTACAAAGATCGCTTCGGCGTCGTGGCGGTTTCCGACGCGCTGGCCCAAGGCAAGCGGCGGATCATCGCCACATCGAGCGGCAACACCGGCGCGGCGTTGGCCGCGTACTCGGCCGTGGCGGGGATTCCGGTCGAGATTGCCATCGTCGAACACGCTCCGCCCGACAAGTGTCGCCAGATGCTGGCCTATGGCGCGCGGCTGCACCGCATTCGCGGCTTTGGCGTGACGGCCGACGTCGATCGGCAGATTCTCGGCGCGTTGCAGTCTCGCGCGGCGCTGCCAGGGAACATGCTCTTGATCAGCGCGTTCAAGTTCTGTCCGGTCGGCATGTGCGGCGTGAAGACGATTGCGTACGAATTGGCCGAGCAACTGCCGGGCGGCGCGTCGCACGTGTTCTGTTGCGCTGGTGGCGGTGGCTTGGCCTTGGCCACGGCGCTGGGATATGCCGAGTTAAAAGCCGCAGGTCGAGTGCAGCGCACGCCGGCCATCGAGTGCGTGCAACCCGTCGGCAACGCGACGATCGCGGGTCCGCTGGCCCGCGGCGCGGCCCAGGCCGAAGCGGTTCGCTGCGAAACGCGGATCAGCGGCTTGCAGGTTCCCTCGGTGATCGACGGCCAGGAAGCCCTGACGGCCTGCGCCGCGTCAGACGGCACGGGGCACCTGGTGCAAGATGAAGAGGTGTGGGAGGTGCAGGCTCGGCTGGCGCGCGAGGAAGGCATCTTCTGCGAGCCGGCGGCCGCGACGCCGTTGGCCGGGGCGCTGCGCGCGCAGGCCGAAGGAAAGCTCCGCGCGGGGCCAGTGGTGTGCGTGGTCACCGGCATCGGGTTCAAAGACCTGGCCGCCATCGACCGCATGGTCCCGCCGCTCGAGCCAGTCTGGGAACTCGACGCCTGGCTAAGCGGCACGTAAGAAGTGATGAGTGCGGAGTGATGAATGATGAGTGGGGGGCATTCGTGCGCATACCACATATCGGCACTTGCCGGCATTCATCACTCAGCACTCATCATTCATCACTTCCCCACGCTGCCAGCCTCCATCATCCCCGAGCGCGCGCAACCCTTCTCCCCCCGGGAGAAGGTGGCCGAAGGCCGGATGAGGGTCAACGTCGCTCAACTGAAACGCGTCGCCCGGGGCTACGTGGACCCTCACCCGGCGGCTACCGCCGCCACCCTCTTCCGGGAGGAGAGGGGTTAACATCACGCCGCGCGAGATTGACATTTGCGGATGGCCAACACGGTTGGCGCCGTCTCGCGCGTGAATCGCTTCCCGCGTTCAAGCTGAAAATAAGATGCACGTAGTGCATCCTACGGGAAGTGCCCAACGCAGACTTGGCGGTCAGGGATGCAGCGTGCGACAATAGTGCGTGATCCCTGACCTGCAGATATTTATCGAATAATTGGAGTGCGCTCGCTATGAAGCGCGTCATGTACATTGAAGACAAGAGCGGGGGCCTTGATGGTCCCGGCCGCATTGGGTGGGTGGAGTTCTCCAAGTCTCGCCGTTCGTATCACTACGCTGGACGTACATTGCTTCGGTGCGCCGGCTATAAATACAACTGCATTGACGTCGAGACACAGGAGCAATTCTGGGTGTCCGGGCCCAAACGTGACGGTTCCGACAAGCTTTATGGAGGCAAGGTCGAGATCGACGACGACGCCCGTGTCGAGTATTGGACTTCGGTGCGTGGAAAGCTCGAGTGCGCCCATTTGCAGTCATACCGTGCGTAATCTTCGTAATTAGTTCATGAGCGACGTTCAAATGAGGTCGAGTCCCCTCAGCAATTCTGTACCCTACGGCTGGCTTCATGACCCCAAGACACTGACGGAGAATCGCAAGCATGCCCAAGACGTTGTTGGCCATTGGCGCTCACTATGACGACTGCGTGTTCGGCGTGCCGGGGATTATGTTGCAGGCCGTCGCGCGGCATTACCGTGTGGTGATACTGTCGCTGATCGGCGATTACACCAACTGGGCGCCGATCGGCAAGCGGCATACCGAGCTGCTCACCGGCACCACCGAGATCAGCCGGCTCTATGGCGTCGAGATGCGCTATCTGAACTTCGCATCGCACCGCTTTGACGTGAACGACGAAACCAAGCGCAAAGTGGCCGAGGCCGTCGTCGACATTAAGCCCGACCTGGCGCTGATGTTGTGGCGGGCCGACCATCACGACGATCATGTCGTCGCGTCGGAACTCAGCGGTATTGCTCTGCGCTACGCGTCGTCGCTGGTCGACGCGCCGGCGTACAAGCCGCCCCGCAAGATTTATCTCTATGACAACGGCCCGCGGCACACGATCGGCTTTGAGCCGGACGTGTTCGTCGACACCACCGACGTCTGGCCCCAGTCGATCGAGTGGCTGGGACGGTTCATGGCGCTGGTCCGCGGCCAGACGTACGATCCGGACAAGCCCGACGGCGCGCAGCAGACCAAGGAAGCGATCGCCCTGTACCGGGGCAAAACCTGCGGCGTGAAATACTGTGAAGCGTTGCGAGCGATGAACGCCGAGCCTCGGGATATTCTGTAATCGGGCCTGGGCCGCCGATCGGCGGCGTTTCTTGCGGCGCGAATACCTGCTCTAACCTGGATCGCCAGACGAAACTCGCGAGCCGCGGGGCACTCCGGCTTTGGTGAAAGCCTCGGCCATGTTCTGGTACGACGTCCGGGCGGCCTGCATCGGGTCGTAATCCTTCTTGCCCGAGAGCATGGCGCTCACCTCGACGCACACGTCGCCGCGATAGCCGCCAGCATAGAATTGCTTCAAAAGCGCGGCATAGTCGAAGTTCCCGCCGTCTCCCGGCAGCGCGAAGACCACCTTCTCGCCTTGCTGCACGGCGTCTTTCACCGCGATGTGCGCCGTGTAAGGCAGGGCTTCGGCGATCGTCGCTTCGAGCGACAAGTCGCGGTAGGCATAGTGGCTATAGTCGTAGACCATCCGTAGCCACTTCGAGTCTCCCAGTTGCTTGATCAGCCAAATCGCATCGGCTGGCCGCGACATGGCCCCGAACCGATGTGGCTTGATGGCCAGCACCACGCCGGCCGACTGGGCCGTCTCTTGCCACGCGCCGAGCCGATCGCGGAACAAATCTTTCCGCTCGTCCCACTTGCCGCCGCCGAGCACGGTTTGGACCACCGGTATGTCGGTTCCTCCCAGATCGCGCGCCAACTCAAACACGCGCTTCAGCCGTTCGACCTCGGCGGGTGCTTGCTGGGCGTCGAGCGCCGGCGGGATGTTCTCCATCAGCGCGGTCAGCCGGAGCTTGCGCTTGGCGAGCAACGCGACGATGTCTTCACGCTGTGACTTCGACAATTGAGCCGGCTCGCCGGTGCTGCCAGGCGCGGCGTTGACCTCGGCCCCGTCGTAGCCGATGTCGGCAATCGCATTCAGCGCCTCGGCCAGCGACATCCCTTTCATGCTGTAGGTGCCGATGCTCAACGTGCAGCCCGTCGCCAGATTCGCGGCCAAGGCACGCGAGCCATTGGCCAATGCGAGCGCCGCCGCACCGAGCCCGAATCCTCGCAACCATTGCCGCCGACTAAGCTGATGCATGCTCGATCCTCGTGCTCGCGGATGATAAACCAGAAGTGCCAACCCCTTTAGTAACGAACGGCCGCGGGGTGGGCAATGGTTTCGCATGCCTTTGTCAGGCGAGAATCGGCTTCACGACGTTTCCGTGTACGTCGGTCAGCCGGTAGTAGCGCCCCTGGAACTTGAACGTCAGTCGGGTGTGATCGATCCCCAGGCAGTGCAGAATCGTGGCGTTCAGATCGTGGACGTGCATGCCATCGGTGGCGACGTTGTAGCTGTAGTCGTCGGTCTGGCCATAGTTCATGCCGCCGCGCACGCCACCGCCGGCCAGCCACATGGTGAAGCAGCGCGGGTGGTGATCGCGGCCAAAGTTCGTCGCCGTCAGCGTTCCTTGCGAATAGATCGTCCGGCCGAACTCGCCACCCCAGACGATCAGCGTGTCGTCCAACAGCCCGCGCCGCTTCAGGTCGGTGATCAATGCCGCGCAGGCCTGGTCGACATCCTGGCTTTGCAAGCGCACGTTGGACGGCAAGTTGTAGTGCTGGTCCCAACCGCGGTGATAAAGCTGAATGAACCGGACGCCGCGCTCGGCCAGCCGTCGCGCCATCAGGCAATTGGCGGCGAACGTCCCCGGTGTGCGCGAATCGTGGCCATATAACTCGAACGTCTCGGCCTGCTCGTTCGACAAGTCGGTCAGCTCGGGCACGGACGACTGCATGCGAAACGCCATCTCGTACTGCGCGATCCGCGTGCCGATTTCCGGATCGAGCGTTTCGACCTGCTGCTGACGATTCAACTCGGCCAAGGTGTCGAGCTGCCGCCGCCGGTCGCGCTCGCTGACTCCGTCAGGGTTCGACAGGTACAGCACCGGATCCCCTTGATTGCGGAACGAGACCCCCTGGTGGTTCGAGGGTAAGAAGCCCGAGCCCCACAACCGCGCGTACAGCGGATCGGCCGGCGACAGCGCGCTCCCCCGCGAGGTCAGCACCACGAACGCGGGCAGATCGCGGTTCTCGCTCCCCAAGCCATAGGTGACCCAACTGCCAAAGCTGGGTCGCCCCGGCTGTTCGTGGCCGGTCTGCAGGAACGTGACCGCCGGGTCGTGATTGATCGCTTCGGTATGGACCGAGCGAACCACGCACAGATCGTCCGCGACGCGACCCAGGTTCGGCAGCAACTCGCTCATCCACGTGCCAGCCTGGCCATGTTGCGCGAACTTGAACGGCGACGGCGCGACCGGCAATGTCTTCTGATTGGAACTCATTGTCGTCAGACGCTGACCCGCGCGAACCGACGCGGGCAATTCCGCGCCATGCCGCGCGGCGAGCCCCGGCTTGTAATCAAACAAGTCCATCTGCGACGGACCGCCGTGCATGAACAGATAGATCACCCGCTTGGCGCGCGGGGCGACGTGGGGCTGCTTCAAAATGCCCGGCACGCCGGCGGTGGCGTCGCTGGTCGCGGCGCCGAGCGACGCGGGATCGAACAACGAGGCCAGCGCCGCCGCGCCAATGCCCGTGGCCGCACGGCCAAAGAACTGCCGCCGGGTTTCGGACTTTGCCAGCTCGTGAATGGGGTTCATCGTAGCGCCTCGCGGCGGGTGGTTCGTCTAGTGCTGAGTAATCGTCTCGTCCAGGTTCAACAGCACGCTGGCCGTCATGGTCCAAGCCGCCAGTTGGGCTTGATTCTGTTGAGACACTGCGAGCGACGCCTCGACCGGCGCGTCACCCTCGGCCAACAGCGCGCTCGCGGCGGCCGGCTTGGCCCGGTACTCGGCCAGTTGCTCGTGGTAATACTTTTCCAACCGTTCCGCCTCGGCCTTGGTGGGCACTCGCCCGGTCGCGCGGCGGAAGCCGAATCGCACCGCTTCGGCCGTGTCGCTTGGCGCGTGTCGCAAGATCTGCGTGGCCAAGCCACGGGCCGCTTCGACGTAAGTGACGTCGTTCAACAGCACCAGGGCTTGCAACGGCGTATTGGTCCGCGCCCGGCGCAACGTACACACCTCGCGCGTCGGGCCATCGAACAACAGCATGGCCGGTGGTGGGGCTTGCCGCTTCCAGAACGAGTACAAGCTGCGGCGGTGCAGCCCGTCGCCGTCGTCAACGACGTAGCTCTGGTCGCCGTTGTACGAGACCGCTTCCCACAGTCCGCCCGGCTGGTATGGCTTCACACTGGGGCCGCCGACCTTTTCGACCAGCAGGCCGCCGATCGACAGCGCCTGGTCGCGGACCAACTCGGCCGGCAAGCGATAGCGGCTGGCGCGGGCCAGCAGGCGATTCTCGGGATCGCGCGCCGTGAGCGCCGGCGTCAGTCGCGACGACTGTCGATAGGTGGCGCTAGTGACCAGCGAGCGTACCAGGGCTTTCACGTCCCAGCCCGACTCGATGAACCGAACCGCCAGCCAATCGAGCAACTGGGGATGGGTCGGGGCTTCGCCCTGCAGACCAAAGTCGTTCGGAGTGCGGACCAGCCCGTCGCCAAAGACAAGCTGCCAGTAGCGGTTCACGATCACGCGGGCCGTCAAGGGATTGTCGGCCGCCACCAGCCAGCGAGCCAGGTCGAGCCGGTTGACGCCGGGCTTGTCGGCCAAGGCGCCGAGCGCCGTCGGCACGCCGGGCGTAACGTGCTTGCCAGGGTGATCGTACTGGCCGCGCATCAGCACATTCGTCTCGCGTGGCTTTTCCAACTCGGCCATCACGGGGGTCGACATGATGTTCTGCTTGAGCGTCTCTTCCGCCTTGCGCAGGTTGGCGAGTTCGCGATCGAGCGCGCGGACTTGCTCGCTGCCATAGTGGGCGACGTAATACTGGCGCAGGCGCTCGGCTTGCTGCTTGGTCCGCTGGTCGCGCGGCGTGGCGATCGCGCCGTCGAGCATTTCGCGCCAGTAGATTGCCGTCACCTCGTCGGCCGAGAGCGTGCGGTTGAACAGCCGGAACTCGTCGACGCCTCCTTCGAAGCCGACGCCCATCCCTTTCCAGGCGATCCGCCAAGGTTCGGGCGTGGCGATCGATTCAGCGCCGAGTGAGTCGCGACGGACGATCAGGTCTTGCGCTTCGCCGTCGACGAACACCTTCACGCCGGCCGCGCGCCCCGAGCCGTCGTACGCCACGACCAGGTGTCGCCACGCGCCGGCCGAGAAAGTCTGACGGGCCACGACCTCGATCGCGGTTTGCCCCCAGCGGTTCACCAGGTTGATTCGCGGCTGCGACTTGTACCAGATGACTTCAAAGCCGCGCGCGTCGGCGGTCGAGGCCATCTTCGAGACGACGCACCCGGTCGGGCCGCCGCTCGGCTTGATCCACAGCGAAACCGCGAACGGCTGTTGCCGATCGAGCCGCACGCCGCCGTCGAACTCGACGTACTGCGTGGCGTCGAACGCACTCCCCTGCCCTACCACACCGGGCGCGAACTTCAACTCGCCAAGCGTGCGGGCCGCGACCGCCGGCTCGATTGGCGACGTGCCGTCCTTTTCCAAGTCGAAGTATGCTACGCAGCCCGTCGCGGGCAGCGACGCGATCTCGCCGTTGGCCTTTGGTTCCCAAGCGGCAATGTCCGCGGCCAGTGTCGGCCCGAGCGCCTTGAGTTCTTTTTCTTTATCTGTCCGCTGCCGCGTCAAGTCGGCGAGTTGCTGGTCTTCTTCAGCGGTAGGCAACGACAGAATTGGCGCGGGGTTGATCGGGTCTTTGATCAGCCCTTTCTCTTTGACGTTGTTGAAGAACGCCAGCACCCGATAGTAGTCTTCCTGGGTGATCGGATCGTACTTGTGGTCGTGGCAGCGGGCACAGCCAAACGTCAGCCCCAGCCACACCGCCGCCGTCGTGTCGACCCGATCGACCACATAACCCAATCGGGCTTCTTCGTCAATCACGCCACTTTCATTGGTGGTCATGTGATTGCGATTGAAGCCGGTGGCGATCTGCTGTTCGAGCGTCGCCTCGGGGAGCAAGTCGCCGGCCAGTTGCTCGACCGTGAACCGATCGAACGGCATGTTCTGGTTGAAGGCGTTGATCACCCAATCGCGCCACCGCCAGATGCGCCGCTCGGTGTCCAGGTAGTAGCCGTTGGTGTCGGCGTAGCGGGCCGCGTCCATCCAGTCGAGCGCCAAGCGTTCGCCAAACCGCGGCGAGGCGAGCAGCCGGTCGACGGCCCGTTCATAGGCGTCGGCCGAAGTGTCGGCCAGGAAGGCGTCAAGCTCGGCCAGCGTGGGCGGCAAGCCGGTCAGGTCGAGCGTCACGCGGCGGAGCAGCGCGGCTCGCTCGGCCTCGGGGGCGGGCGCAAGCTGGCGCTCTTCCAACTCGGCCAGCACCAGGCGGTCGATCGGCCCGCGCGGCCAGTCGGTTCGACGCACGGCGGGCAGCGCGGGAAGTTTCGGCCGCGTGAATGCCCAGTGAGGTTGATACTCGGACCCCTGGGCGATCCACTGGGTCAGCGTTTCGATTTCGGCTTTTGAGAGGGTCGAGCCCGAGGCGTGCGGCGGCATGCGCTCGTCGGCGTCGTCGCTGGTGATGCGGCGGAATACTTCGCTCTCGGCCGGCTTGCCCGGCACGATCGCTCGACAGCCGGGGCGGTCGCTGACGGCGTCTTCACGGCGGTCGAGGCGCAGGTTCCCTTCGCGGTGCGCCGCGTCGGGACCGTGGCAGCGGAAGCATTTGTCCGAGAGGATCGGCCGCACGTCCCAGTTGTAGTCGACCTTGGCACCGCGCGCGGGGGGCTGGGCGGCAGCTTTTGCGTTGGCGTCGGTCCCTTCGGCGGCGACTGCGTTAGCCGCGCAGACCGACAGCGCAGCCATCAGCATTACGGCGACCATGTTGCGCCAAGCGGGGCCGTTCATCGGTCGAGAACTCTGGAACGTCGGACGGGGGTAGGCGGGAAAAACCGACGCGGCAGCCGAGGCATTGTAACAGGCGGGCGAAAAATGAACTCACTTCGGCCAGCGCCTATTCTGACCGCGCGCCGCCCGAGGGACAACCCTTTTTTGGGCGATTGCGGGGATGCGCACCATTGCACTTCCGAACCTCCAGAGGCTCGCCAGACTTCAACGACCGATCGGCAACGACCGGACTCGGATTCGCCCCTCGGTGACGGACACGACAGCGCCGCTGGTGAGTTCCGTGCCGGTCGTCGCAATGACCTGAACAAGAATTGCAGCCAATTGGTCCCCCTTCAAACCTTCGATGCGAATTCGCACGACGGACGGCGACGTGGCGCGCGTGGCAGCCAACCAGTGGTGAAAGTCCGCATCCAGCGTGACGACTACGGCCTGCCGTTGCTGGGCCGTAGCGAGAATCGCCGTATCTGTAGCGGCGGCCATCCCCAAGTCGCCGACGTGCTCAGCAGCGACGCCCAGGGCGGCTAAGTACTTGATGGTCGAGCGGGGCAATCCCTGATCCAAAAGCAGCTTCATGCTGACGGCCGCAGGTCCGCCACGCGATCGTCAAGATTGGCGGCCGCATATCCCAGTGCCTGGCGAATATCTTCGTCATCGAGCTCAGGATACTCGGCCCGCAATTCTTGACGATTGGCATGCGTGGCTAATGCTTCCAGCACACGGCGCACCGTGAGCCGCAACTCACGAATACAGGGCTGGCCATTCATTTTCGCGGGGTCGCAAGTAATTCGATCGAAGGCCATGACGGGAATCCTCGGTTCGCTGGTCGACACCTCAATTCTAGTCAATTCAGGCAAGCAATGCAGCGGCGCACCTGCGAAATCGCCACTCCCTGGATTCGCTCAACGAGTCATGCCAGCAACTCGGTCAGTCCGGGTACCACTGACAACTGGTTGTCGGTGTCGTCAGCGACAAGAGGCCGATTGTGTAGCGGCCCCGATCCCTCTGCGGCTGCGCCGCCCAAGCAAGTTGCCTGGACCACCCCAGTGGGAGAAGTCTCTTGGCGGTTTTGGCTACGTTAGTTGGTTCGCAAGAAGGACTTCGTGTTCCGCTCGCGGCACCCATTTGCACTGGCTATCGAGTTCTCTCGCGTAATCGAGCATTTCTCGCGCCAAATCTCGGTCTCCTTGGCGCACAAGGGCGATGGTTAGGCCTGCTGCGTTGATGGCCTTACTGCGCGGAGTAACGTGGCGATCGCAGGCCTTTTCGAGGAGTGTAATTGCTTCGTCAAGTTTGCCAAGCGACAGCAAGACGAAACCCCTCGTTCCCATGATTGCCGGCTCCCAGGGTATCCAAGCCATCGCATGAGCCGATCTCTTGTCAGCGTCGGCAAGCAATTCCGCGCTCTCGCTGGCGACGTCCGCAAATGCAAGGTTGTTACATATCAGAGCTCCGAGCGGCGAATCGAGATTGCAGTCCTTGAATGAGTCTTCGAGCAAGTCGCGCGCTTCACCAAACCGTTCTAATTGGCAGAGCGCTGCGCTCATGTGCAGCTTAATGGCTAAGTTCGTCGGGTTCCTTTGAAGCTCTTGCTGGCACAACGCAACGGTGCTCTCGTAGTTTCGGCATTCATATTCCTCAGCGGTTTGGAGCAGAGTGAAACTGCTACGCCACAACTCGACCGTTCCGGCAGAGGCAAACGGCAATGTTAGAAGCTGTAATCCATCGCTTGGAGCTCTTCCAATCGCTGTGGTGGACATATGTGGAATGAGGGAAATAACCGCCAACAACATGTTTGCGGCGCAGCAAGCCCAGAGCACATCTTCCATTATTAGTGAACTCGGCCTGAAGCCTGCCGTCCATAGTGCGACGGCGGCGAGGACCAGATTCGTGCTCGGCCCCGCCAGGACCATTAGAAACTGTTTCATGCGCATGTGTCGTTGGCTTGGGTGCCCAGCCTGCACCAATGCGCCGCAAAGCCCACTGAGTACATCAATCTTCCACTTCCATAGCCGCCAATGCAGAATCGGCTTGCCAGTTGCGCCTAAGACGACGCGAAACACACGCATACCCAGAAGTTCGGCAGTCAACGCGTGGCCGAGTTCATGCGCGATTGTTGCCACGGCAATAATCGGTAGCATAAAACAAATGATCGCCAAGAAACGAGCATCGCTTGGCCCGTACCAAGTCAAAACAACACCGATCGCTGGCGAAATCAAACCAAAGATGAACGTGGCTTGATGAACAGATGCTTGGTGTCGATTCCAACACCAAGGGCAAACGACCCTCTTGTAAGGCCACGCACCGACGGCCTTAAATGCAGATGTCCAGCGCGATTGCGCATGACATGCGTAACAGTGTGCCCACGAAGCATCGCTCATGCCAACAACTCGGTCATCACCCGTTGCGGCTCGACGCCCGTCAATCTTTGATCGAGCCCCTGAAACTTGAACGAGAACCGTTCGTGGTCGATGCCCAGGCAGTGGAGGATCGTCGCGTTCAGGTCGTTCACGTGGACCGGCTTGTCGACGATGTTGTAGCTGAAGTCGTCGGTCTCGCCATGCACGACGCCCCCCTTCACGCCGCCACCGGCCAGCCACATGCAGAAGTTCTTGGGGTGATGGTCGCGGCCATAGTTGGTCGTGGTCAGCGTCCCTTGCGAGTAGACCGTCCGGCCGAACTCGCCCCCCCACACGACCAGCGTCTCGTCCAGCAGTCCGTGCTGCTTCAGGTCGGTCAACAGCGCGGCCACCGGCTGGTCGGTGTCCTGGCATTGCAGCGTCAGGTCGCGCGGCAGGTTGCCGTGCTGGTCCCAGCCGCGATGCAGAATCTGCACCACGCGCACCCCGCGCTCGACCAGTCGCCGGGCCAGCAGCGCGCTCGACGCGAACGTGCCTGGCTTCAGCACGTCGTCGCCGTACATGGCCAGCGTGGCCGCCGACTCGTGGGTCAGATCGACCAGGTCAGGGACGCTAGTCTGCATGCGGAACGCCATTTCATACTGGGCGATGCGCGTTTGAATCTCGGGGTCGCCAAAGCGGGCGAAGCTCCGTTCGTTCAGCTCTTCGACCGTGTCGAGCATGGCGCGGCGATGCCGGGCGTCGACCCCCGGCGGGTTTTGCAGGTAGAGGACCGGATCCCCCACGCTGCGCAGCGCCACGCCCGTGTGCGCTGTCGGCAGGAAGCCGCTGCTCCACATGCGAGTGAACAGTGCCTGGGCCTGAGCCTTGGACTTCCAATTGGGCGTCAGTACGACGAACGCGGGCAGATCGTTCGTCTCGGCCCCCAGGCCGTACGAAATCCACGAGCCCAGACTCGCCTTGCCGGGCACCTCGCTGCCGGTCATGACGAACGTGCAGGCCGGATCGTGGTTGATGGCGTTGGTGAACACGGTTCGCACCACGGCCAGATCGTCGACATATTTCGCCGTGTGAGGCAGCAACTCGCTGGCCCAGGTGCCGCACTTGCCATGCTGGGCGAACTTGAACATCGACGGCGCGACAGGGAACCGCTTCTGGCCGCTGGTCATCGTCGTGATCCGCTGGCCGCGGCGAATGCTGTCGGGCAGATCCTTGTCGAACTGCTCGCCGAGCTTCGGCTTGTAATCCCACAGGTCCATCTGCGCAGGACCGCCGTTCATGTGCAAGTAGATGACCGACTTGGCCCGCGGAGCAAAGTGGGGCAAGCCGGGCAGCGCCGGCTGAATGCGCTCGCTCGTCGCGGCGCGCAGTGTCGACCCCAACGGCGTCGAGCCGCGCGCGGCCAGCATGGCCAGCGCCAGCCCGCCCAGGCGCACGCCCGAGCGGCCGAAGAACTGTCGCCGGGTTAGATCGAGTTGCTGGGCCAGCATTGGGTTCATGGCAAGCGCCTAAATAGGTCTACTACGTGCAGGTAATGCTCGACTTCGCGTATCTGACAACCTTCTCAATTCAATTTGAACCGCAAAGACGCAAAGGACGCCAAGAAAACTCAGGTTTGCGGAACGAGGGACTTAGGGGCTTCGGAATACAGTGCACTTCCTCGCTCGCACGCATACGTCCTTACTCACTCTTTTATGTCTTCTTTGCGCCCTTTGCGTCTTTGCGGTTCAAAATTTTCTCGCTGCGCCACGGCAACGCCAAACGCTGATCTAGTTTCGATTCACGGTTTCGTCGAGGTTCAAAATCAAATTCGCCACCAAGGTCCAGGCCGCCGTCTCGGTGTCGGGGGCCAACTGGCGGGGGACCGATTCGCCGTTGCTGACGGCGCGCGAAGCGTCGCGCGGCTGTTCCTGGAACAAGCGCAGTTGCTTGGCATAGGCCGCGGCCACCAGCTTCAACTCGGCCGGGTCGGGACGCCGCCCGACGGCCACACGATACAGGTACGTGATTCGCGCTTCGGGCGTCTTGCCCCCTTCGTCGATCGCCCGCTCGGCCAGCGCGCGGGCCGCCTCGAAGAACTGAACATCGTTCATCAGTTGCAGCGCTTGCAACGGCGTATTGCTCCGCTCGCGGCGAGTGCAGAACTGCTCGCGGTTCGGTGCGTCGAAGTTCGACATAAACGGCGGCGGCGCGGTCCGCTTCAAAAAGACATACAAGCTGCGACGATACAACGACGCGCCGTGATCCTGCAGATAGTACCGGGTGTTGCTGTCGCCATAGCCGACTGGTTCCCAGATGTTCGGCGGCTGGTAAGGCTTCACGCCCGGGCCACCCATGTCCAAGTTGATCAGCCCGGCAGTGAACAGGGCCGCGTCTCGAATCTGTTCCGCGTCAAGCCGGAAGCGCGGCCCGCGGGCCAGCAAGCGATTCTCGGGATCGCGCTGCCGCAGCGCTTCGCCGGCGTACGCGCGTTGCCGGAACGTGGCCGATGTGACCAGCAACCGCAACAAGCGCTTGGTGTCCCAGCCGCTGTCGCGATACTCGCTGGCCAGCCAGTCGAGCAACTCGGGATGGCTGGGCACCTCGCCTTGTGAACCGAAATCGTAACTGGTCTTCACCAGCCCGGTGCCAAAGACTTCCTGCCAGAGGCGATTCACTTCGACGCGTGCCGTCAGCGGATGTTCGGGCGCGACCAGCCAGCGGGCCAGATCAAGCCGCGTGGCCCGGCCGTCAGTGCTTGCTTTCTTGAGTGCCGGGAACACGGCCGGCACGGCGGGCTCGACCTTGTCCCCTGGCTTGTCGTATTGGCCGCGCATCATCACGAACGAATCCTTCGGCGCGTCACGGTCGCGATAGATCATGGTGCCGTTCATGGCGTACTCGGCCGCCGAACGCGCGGCCCGGGCCGATTCCCACTCGCGGCGGCGCGTGGCCAGCAGGTGATTCACCGGCCGCGCGACGTAGGCCAGGTAGAAGTTTTGCAGCTTGGCCCGCAGCTCGGGCGTGGCTTCCTTCTTGGGTCCGGCGGTGAGAATCGCTTGCAACTCGGCGGGGACGTCGGCGGGCGCTTTCTGGCCTACGCCTTGCCACCAGTTGGTGAACGAGGCCAGTGGATCTTTCTCGGGGGCGACGATCCCTTGCACGGCAAAGGCGTCCCAATAGACCACGCCGCCAGCCTGTTGCAGGGCGATCGAATTGACCCGCTGACCGGCTTTCAGTCCGAAATCTTTGGCGCTGACGATCAGCCGCGTCCATTGTCCCGGCTCGGGCAAGGGACCAATCCGCTCGCTTTGCGCAATGCCGGGAAAGCCACCGTCCAAGGCGTCGTCATTCCCCCACCAGACGCGGCGCGTGCCGCCTGTTGAGCCCAGCACGATCGACACACCATCGGGAACATTCTCGGGATCGACGCGGAGCCAGACTTCGAAGCGCCCGTCTTCGGGGACGATGACGGGCAACAGTTGGCTTTGCACCGTGTCTTCAAAGAAATGGGAGTTCGCCTGTTTCAACACGCGGCGTCCCGACGGCGCGCCGAACGGTGGATCGGCGATCCAGTTGGGCGCGTTGCGCGAGGTGTTACGAAGCACCGCCCCCAAGGGGAAAAAATCGTCGAACACGACGTCGGTGGTCAGCTCGATTTCGGCGGACGACTCGGCGTCGGATTGCTCGCTGGTGGCGGCCGCCTGGGCCGGGTCGGTGTACTTGGCCTGCGTGGCGGCGTCTTCCAATGCCCTGCGCGCCGCGGCTTCGTGCTTGGTCGTTGCGTCGAGCGACGCCTGCTGACCAGCCTCGGGCAACTTCTGGAACGGCGCGGTGTTGTTCACGTTGCCGTCCATGGCCGGATCGGCCGCGTTGTTGAAGAAGGCGTAGAACGAATAAAACTCGCGCGCCGAGATCGGGTCGTACTTGTGATCGTGGCAGACCGCGCAACCGCCGGTCAGGCCGAGCCAGGTTTGGATCGTGGTGCTGGCCCGCTCGACGGCGTAGCGATAGGCGTACTCGTCGGCGATCGCTCCCCCTTCGCTGGTCGTGACGTTGCAGCGATTGAAACCGGTCGCGGTCAGTTGCTCGTTCGTTGGGTTGGGCAACAAGTCGCCGGCCAATTGCCAGACGGTGAACTGATCGTAGGGCAGGTTGTTGTTGAACGCGTCGATGACCCAATCGCGATAGGCCCACATCTGGCGTTCGTTGTCCAGGTGCAAGCCGTGCGTGTCGGCATAGCGGGCGACGTCAAGCCAGTATCGCGCACGCTCCTCGCCATAGCGGGGCGAGGCCAGGTAGCGATCGACCATTTGCTCGTAGGCGTCGTTGCTCTTGTCAGCGCCGCTCTTGTCATTGACGTAGCGATCGATTTCTTCCAAGGTCGGCGGCAGCCCGGTGAGCAGGAACGACACGCGACGAATCAGCGTCTCGCGATCGGCCTCGGCCTGGGGCGCGAGCTGTTCCTTTTCGAGCCGGGCCAGGATGAACCGATCGACGGCGTTGCGTGGCCAGGCTTGATTCTTGACCGCGGGTTCCGCCGCACGGCGGACCGGTTCAAAGGCCCAGTGTTTTTGATACGGCGCGCCTTGTTCGATCCAGCGGCGAATCACCGTCTTTTCGGCGGCGGTCAGTTTTTTGTGCGACGCCTGCGGCGGCATCACCTCGTCGGCGTCCGTGGTGTTGATGCGACGCCAGACTTCGCTCTGCTCGGGCTGGCCCGACCGAATGGCCGCCGAGCCGTCGTGCTCGGCGAAAGCTCCCTCGGGCACGTCCAGCCGCAAGTCGGCCTTGCGCTGCTTGGCGTCGAAGCCGTGGCAGGCGAAGCAGTTCTGCGACAAGATCGGCCGCACGTCCCGGTTGAACTCCAGCGGCTCGGCGCCAAAGGCAGGCGCGGCGCTTGGCACGAGTACGGCAACGCACAGCGGCAGAATCGAACAGGCCAGCGCTCTCACGACGCTTCTCCAGGACCAATGTTCGGCAGGAAGTCGGCACGCTAGGGGTCGAGCGCGCCAGGCGGGAGCGACCGGGCCTTGGTGGGGCGGCGGACGCACCGTTCCATGATACCGAAGCTGGGGCGGGGGAGAAACTTTTTCCCGGGGAAAAGCGTGCGGTGCGCCGCACGCTCAAGACTTTGGTAGTAGTCGATCTAGTGATCGATGTCAGAAAGTAAGTCTTCTTTTTCGTAGCCCAGGCGTTAACGCCTGGGATTGCTGAGTCGAAATATGCCGGTAGCCCGGTTCACCGGGCTTTCACGTACCCCAACGGTGCGATCACCGATAAGCCCCGTAGAACGGGGCTGAAATGCTGGGAACTCCTGCGCTTGCCCCAGGCGTAAACGCCTGGGCTACGGAAAAGTGTCAACCTGGTCTCGTTACCAACACGCATCGCTGCACAGATGACATCGATCGGCTACTACGGGACTGGATTCGCTTTTACGCTCCGCGTTGGCCGTTATTCCCGCGCAGGCGGGAATCTAGAGTTTACGGCCGGCGAACAAGATTCCCGCCTGCGCGGGAATGACGCAATTCATGTTGATAGGGTATACGGAAATCAAACTTCTCAGCGAGTTGAGCGACAAGTCTCCTCAATCGATTCCGATTACGAGGAAGTTCCGACTGACCGAAGTATCGGCACCACATAACTACATCTGCGAACAAACGATCCTCTAAGGCACGCACCTTCATCTTGGTGAAGTAGGTGTCAAAATGATACTGCAATAGATGCTCTAACAGGCATAGTGCAATTGCAGTGCGCAAATCATCGTCTTTCGAACCACCCCACCTGGAAATGAAACGCCACACAGACTCCGGATTCTTCTCAATATATTCTCCTACCTGGATAATTGCATGCCAGCGCGGATCCTTGCCCGTTGTCTTTGGTTCTAGATGGATCTTTTTTTCTGCGGCAGCGATCGCTTTTCGTACTCCCATAGCTATCTCCGATCATCTTAGGAGGCACGCAGAAATCGGGCCAGATAGAGCTCAGCGGCGTGACGTTGGCTCGAGCGCAAAACACGCTAGTTCTTCGTCGTTGCGCGTGTAGAGCCGGCCGTGGGCGATCACCGGGTGGTTCCAGGTTTTGCCTTCGATCGCTTTGAAGCGGCCCAGCTCTTCGAGTCGCTCGGGATTAGCGGCCAGCAGGACCGCCTCGCCCGTTTCCGAAATGACGAGCAACTGCTTGGCGTCGGCCAGCAGCAGCACTTGCCCGTGACCGTATCGGCCGCGCTTCCAGCGCCGCTTGCCGGTCTCGAGATCGACACAGCCGAAGATGCCGTCATCAAAGCCGTAGATGTTCCCGTCGACGACCACGAAATCGTCGAGCGACGGTTTGAGCGCTTTCGAGGTCCAGCGTTTGGTGGCGGTCCACTGGTCAACGTCGCGGGCCACGCTGACCAGCCCGATCCCTTCGCCGGTCTGGGCCAGGAACTCGTGGTCGTTGATCGCTTGCGGCTGGACAAAGGGCGTCGTCGCGACTTCAAACAGAGGCAACTCCCACAGGGTGCGCCCCGTGGCGATTTCGTGGCTGATCGCGCCGCGCTCGCTCAATAGCAACAATTGGCGCTGGCCCAGCAGGGTCAACAACTGTGGCGTGCTGTAACTTCCCTTGCCGGCCGCGACGCGCCAGACTTCAGCACCCGAGTCGGCGCGATAGGCGACCAGGCCGTTATCGCCATCGCCGCCGAGATAGGCGACGACCAGGTTGTCGACCACGAATGGTGAGTTCGAGTAGCCCCATTGCGGAATGATCGCGCCAGCGTCGGTTTCCAGATTGTGAGCCCAGCGAGGTTTGCCGGTCGCGGCGTCGAGACAGTTCAAGACCCCCTTGCCGCCGATGGTGAAAACATTGCCGTCCTGAAAGGCGGGCGTGGCGCGCGGGCCGGCGCCGGACACCGGCTCGTTGAAGCGTGACGCGTCGGTGTGGACCCAACGCTCGTTGCCAGTCGCGGCGTCGTAGCAGACGACGGCTTCTTGTTCGCCGCGCTGTTCCTGGGTGAACAGGTTGTCGCCAATGACGATCACGCTCGACCAGGCCGGGCCGACGCGATGCCGCCAAATCGGCTGCGGCGCGGCTGCCGACCAATCGGCCGACGGCACGCCATGAATCTGGTTGTTCTGCGCGGGGCCGCGGAATTGCGTCCAGTCGGTGGGCGTCGCCACCAGCGGCGCGGCAGCTTGCGGCGGCGTCGCGGTCGGCTTGGTCGTGGCGGTTGAGTCGTCGCGCTCGGTCAGGAACTTTTGCTCCTTGGTCGTCGTCCAGCGCCAGGCATACTTGGAGTTCTGCGCGCCGTCCAAACCTTCCCAGCGGACCAGCCCGTGATAGGCCCAGACCAGGACGACGATCGCATAGAGCCCGCCCCAGCGGATCGCGTGGCTGGCTTGCCGTGTGAGCAACAGCCAGAGCGTGCCGCAGGTGAAGAGATAGCACAGCCCGAACAGCAGCCCGAAGGCGCTCATCGTCTTGTCGGCGACGAACAACGTGGCGAAGAAACCCGCCACCGTCAGGCCAACGGCGATCCATTTGTCGCGCCGCGCGATCCGCCGGTTCCCCAGCCACCAGACCAGGCAGAAGAGCAACAACCCGGCGTGAACGATCAGCCGCGAGAGGAAACGCTGCAGCGACGTCATCTCGACGTAGTCACAGCCGAACGTGTAGAGCCAAAACACAGCCAGCGGAATCGCCAGCGGCCAGAGGCGCAACGGCTTTTGAGCGGACGCGGCGGCAGACGTGTTCGTTCGAGACGAAGGCGCAGCGGCAGTGGCCGAAGTCGACATAGCAACGATTCCCTGCGAGAAGAGAGGAACGATCAGGGCGTCGAATTATATCGTCCGGCCCGACGGCGGCTGCGCCAACTTGAATCCGCTAGCGTAGTTCTCAGGGCCCTGTCGCATGGGTGGCCCAGGTGCTTGCACCTGGGCGGCCGAAGGCCGCAAGAAACCTCGAGCGCCGTCCCACACGGGTGGCGAGTTTCTATTTGAGTTGAGCGTGCCCATCGAGTTTCTTGTTGCTGCGCAACACCGATGGCCGAGCCATCGGTGCCACCCGAGACGCTAGAACGCGGCGAGAATTGCGCTAGCGTGCCCCCTGAAGTGAGTGACGCTTCATTTAGAACGCGTCGGTTGCGTCGGCGTGGCTTCGATCTCGCCGCGGAGCAGCTTCGCCCCCCTGCCCACCAGCCACAGATAATGGTCCGTCGGCAGGCCTTCGAGGGTGATGAAGCTGCTCGCGCCGACTGGCGGGTCGTTCGTGCATTTGAAGATGGCGGTCCCTTCGTCGATCTCGTCGAACATCGCCTGGTAGATCATCGTCGCGCCGGCTTGCTTATAGGCCGTGAACTGCCGCCAGAGGAAATCCCCTTTCAAGCGCGGGATGGCGTTGGGCTTGGACTCGGGGCGCATGTTGTGCCAACTGAAGCCGGGGAACGCGACGGGCAAGTAGTCCTTGTGGTGCTCGCGGCACCACGTGATGTCCGGCGCGGCGACTTGCGTGGCGTGGCGTTCGGCCGACTCGGGCGAATGGTATCGGCCAACGGTCCAGGGGCTGACGATGTCGGCCTTGAGAATGATCTGGTGCAACAACGGGTCGGGCATGGCGTCCCGTTCGAGACTGCGCCAGTAGGTCGGCACGCCGAGCATCACGCAGTTGCCGCCGTATTGTGGATCGTCCTTCAGAAACGTCACCAGCCGGTCGCACTCGGCCAACGTGTAGGCTCGCTTGTCATTGAACCCCACGCCCCAGACGGCGACGACCGGCTTGCCGTTGTGCTGTAGGTAAGCGTGATCGTTGGCGTCGCGACCGAGTTTCATTCGATCGACCAGCAGCTTGAAATCGGCGATCACTTGTTCGATGCCGTCGGCTTTCAGACCCGACAGATCGTACATCAGGGCGTAGCAGCGACCGTTCTCATTCGCCCCTTGCCGGCAATTCATCAGCACGCTGTTGCAGTGTCGCAGGTCGCCGGGGCGCACCGTCGCCACGGCAAAGCGCTGGACAAAGACGCCGTCGAGCCCGTACTCGCGCATCCAGCGAAAGTGACGCAGGACGGTTTTCTGGCGCGACGAGCTGAAGACGTACGCGGTGCTGCCGTCGGCGTGCCGGAACGGCGTAGCGGACTTCTCGTCGGCATCAAGTTCCGCAACGTCGGGCCAGAGGTCGATCGTGCAATAACCCGGCTCGAACTTCCCCTGCTTCGCGTAATGCCGCCAGCCCTGGCCGGTGCCGTCATCGGCCGTAGTGAACCAGCCTTGATAGCCGGCCATCAGCTTGCCGGTCAGCGTGGCGCGATCGACGCCGGCCGCGTGCTGACCCGCGTAGGGCGTCATGGCGGCCAGCACTTCCTCGCGCGAGGGTTCGGCGGCGCTGGCGTTGAGACTCGGGAACGCCACGAGCGACGTTGCGACGATGAGCGTGAGCGACATTAAGCGAACAAACGGCATCGAATGCAAACCTCGGTGGGTCGTGATACAACGGTGCATAGGCCATCCTACTCGACGCACCATCATAGGCGACCGCAAGCAATCAAGCAGCATGCCCTGGGATCCCACAATCTACGGCAGATTCAGCAGCGAGCGAGCGCGACCGTTCGGCGACCTGCTGGCCCAGATCAACGTCGAATCTCCGGGCACGATTGTCGACCTGGGCTGTGGCGCGGGTGCGCTGACCCAAACCTTGAGCGAGCGCTGGCCCGCGGCCCATGTGATCGGCGTCGACAATTCGGCCGAGATGCTGGCGGCGGCACAACCGCTGTCGCAACGCGGCCGGCTGGAGTTCGTCGAGGCCGATCTAGCGACTTGGAAGTGTGCGACGCCAATCGACTTGATTGTCAGCAATGCGGCGCTGCATTGGATTGACGATCACGCGGCGCTCCTGGCGCGACTGACGGCCGTGTTGGCGGCCGGCGGCACGCTGGCCGTGCAGATGCCGAACAACTTCCGCGCACCGAGCCACACAATCTTGTTCGACTTGGTCCACGAAGCGCGCTGGCGTGAGCGCGTGGCCGGCGTCGGGCTGCACGCCGATTCGGTGCAGCCGCTGGCCTGGTACGTCGAACGGTTGCACGCGCTGGGCTGCGTGGTCAACGCCTGGGAAACGACCTATATGCACGTGCTGCGCGGGCCACAGCCGGTGTTGAATTGGCTGCGCGGCACGTCGCTCCGGCCGCTGTTGGCACGGCTTGACGAACAAGAGGCCGCCGAGTTCGAACGCGAGCTAGGCCGACGCCTTGATCAGGCGTATCCCCCGTCGGGCGATGTGACGCTGTTTCCGTTCTCGCGTATCTTCTTCAGCGCGCGGAATACTTAGCCACGGAGGCACGGTGACACGGAGGGTTGCACGGAGAGGAGAATGGAGGGGAAGTGATGAGTGATGAATTGAGGGAAAAAGGCGGATCGCTTAGTCGCTCTGTGTACTGGGTACGACGCACGTCGCCCCCCACTCATCATTCATCACTCAGCACTCATCATTTCCTTCCCCTCTCCCCTCTCCGTCTGCGTATTCTCTCCGTGCAATCCCCCGTGTCTCTGTGCTTCAGTGGCAAATGCCTCAGCGAGAAGCGGCTTTGACGGTCGGTTGGACCGGGAGTTGCCCGCACATTTGCAGCGCCCACAGCGGATAAGCCGTGCCGCTGTAGGTGATGTAGTGGGACTTGTCGGTGTTCAGCGAGCGCGTCCACCAGCGCCCGGAAGCGCGCTGTTGCGACTTGAGCCAGGCGATGCCCCGCTCGATCCTGGGATCGTTCGCCGGCACGCCCGCCTCGCGCAGCACGACGATGGCCAGGCCGGTCATGTGTCCATCGCTGGCCGGGTTGGCAAAGTCGGGCTCGCCGCGCAGCTTCTCGGCTCGATTGCCGCGTCCCCATTGCTCGGGCTCGGCAAAGGTGCGGATCGACCAGCCGCCGTCTTCGCGTTGATGCTTGCTCAATGTCGAGAGCAGCTCGGCCCGGTCTTCAACAATGCCCGGCAACCGCGTGCTGGCCCACAGCAACAGCACCCGGCCATAGTCGTGCGGGGGCTTTGTCGTGCGCAGGTATTGACGCAGGCGCTCGACACGCGCGAGCTGATCTTCGTCCTTCAAGTTGGCCAACCAGCCCGGCGCGGTGGCAATGGCCATCGCCGCCACGGTCGCTGGATGATACGAGTCGCTTTCGTACGGCGGCCAGCAATCGATCGCGCCCCAGGTGCCGTCTTCGCGCTGGATCGAAAGCATCAGCTTCAGCGCGGCAGCGGTCTCGGCGGACAACTCGCGGCTCACGTGACGATCCCATTCGGCCAGACCAGTGGCCAGGTAGATCACTTGTTCGGGGGCCGTTCCTTTGGCAAGAGTCTCGGCGGCCACCTCTTGCTTTTGCTTCAAGGTCTTGACGAAGAACTCGCGAATGGCCGGATTCGGCGCGCCGGCCGTCGGCGAAAGCGCCGGGCGAACCGTCATGTACATGCCGTTGGTGTGACAGCTCACGCATTTGCGGCTGCCTGACCAGGCGAGCGCCCCCTGGTCCAAGTACTTGAGCGCCTTCTCGACGTCGAGCGCCGCGGCGCGCGGCTCGTCGGCCGAGGCCGTCGCCACAGTGATCGATTCAAATTGATATTGCGGTACCGGCTCGGCGGGTGTTTCGGCGGCCAGTGACCTTCCCGAAAATGAAACGGCGAGTGCGAACAAGGCGAGCGCGGCGAGGCAACGCATAACAATTAGTCTCCGAAAGGAGGGCAAGCAGGCGGCCGGGGGCGAGGCCGGCATGATATGGCAAGGGCCACGGATTAGGCAACGATTTCCCCCTGGGAACCATCAATCCCAAGGGGCCAGTCGCGAAGAATCTAGCAACAATCACTCTGGAACCAGTCGAAAATGGATGAGGGTTTTGTAATGATGATGCGGGTGGCATGGCCACCTGGCAAACAAGAATAATTTCAGCATGGTCGACCGGGAACGACAGTTGTCCACCGAGCGCTACGGACCCTAGAGGGCTTGTTTTCGTGGTTAGATGCCGATGGTCTTCGTGGTCTGAAGCCCATCGCTGGTTTGCTCTTTCGTCAACTGCGTCAGCAGCAAAACGCCCGCGCCAGGGATGTGCGTGAAGGTTCGCCCCAGGCAACTGTCAATCTACGGTTCGCGACATGCATCGCTCGCCCCGGTTCGGAAAGGAGCTGGATGATGGACGGTTTGTCGGTCGGATATCGAACCCCTTGCGGTTCGAGTATGCGGAGCAGGCCAGCCGCGCCGACGAAGCGCGAGTGCTCGTCCCCCGCTGCGGGTCGTTTTCAAATGACTAGCCAGGACGTAGTATCTTGGCTTGTGGCAACTACTTAGCCGCGTCCTAGAGTTAGGAGTCAGGCGATCATCCCCGGGCGGCGCGGCCGCCCCCACCGACGATTTCGTACCCCATAGCGCTCGTTGCCTCCATCAACGACGGTTACTCCCGTGCCTGAAGCTAGCCCCCCACCTAATCCGTCCAAACCATCGGCCGAACAACAGCTCGACCTGGACCACCTGCGCGAGCTGATTCGGCGCGCGGCCGAGTTGCTCCCTGCGCAAGGCCCGATCACGGCCTTTGTGTTCCTGAATACGTTGCAGGCGCTCGAAACGATGCCGTTCGAGGACGGTGTCCGCAAGGGGGCGCGGCTGTTCGGTTGTCAGCCTTATTTGCTCGAAAGCCAATACCGAGACAAGCTGACCCACGATCGGATTCGGCTGGTCGATCTGGCAACCGTGTTGCGCGAAGACCTGGGGGAGCGCGCCGACGAAGTGATTGGGTCACTGGCCACGCGGTTCGAACTGCGGCTGGCCATGCTCGAACACACGCTGCGCAAGGGGCCGCCCGAAGAGCTGCGCTGGTTCGTGGCCGAGACCGACGCATTGACCCGCTTTCGGGACGAAGCGCCGTCCACGATGCGCGAGCGGATTCTGGAAGAAACGCGGCATTGGGTGATGCGCGACATCCACGACGGGCATCATCACGCGCCCCACGGTCACGCTGGCCGTCACCACGCGCGCCAGCAACAAGGCGCCGCGCCCCACGAAGAGCGCGAATACGATCCTGAATCACACCGCCACGTGGGCAAGGATCGCGGTGCCCGGCACTTGCTGGCCGACTTGCTCGAACGCTATGGCGAGACGTCGATCGAACAATGGCCTCGCGAGACGTGGGAAGCGCTCGCGCTGCAGGCGTTGTGGCGGATCTGTCGCGAAGGGGCGCACGCTTGTGGCTCGACGGGGCTGCCCACGCCGCCGCCGTTCCGGCTGCGCGACGCGCTGTTCGACGCCACGAGCGACGACAGCGATCTACTGGTACACGAGTTGTTGATTCGCTTCTGCGCGGCCTTTACCGATCAGGGGTTTGCCTATTGGCAGATGCCCGATCGCGACCGGGGCTTCTTCCAAGCTTTCCGCGCCATCTATGACCAGCCAGGGGGCTCGCCCGAGGCCTGGCTCGCCGGCTTGAGCGCCGAGTTCAAACGGATCGAAGCGGCTGGCCTTGGCCCCGAGGAATCAATTCTCGAATCGTTGCAACTGCTTGGCCTGCCGCATTCCAAGTGGGACGACAAGATCGCCGCCACGTTGCTCGCCTTGCGCGGCTGGGCCGGCATGCTGTGGCAGATGGAGGTCCGCGGCGACCGGGTGGCGCGCGGCGCGCCGGCCGGCACGCTGGCCGAGTTTCTGGCCGTGCGGCTGATTCTCGAACGCTTCGCGCTGAAGCATCTGGCCAGGCAATCGCTGGGCTTCGACGCGCCGCTGGGCGAGCTGCGCGACTTCCTTCGCGCTCACGGCGCGCGGCGGCGCGTGACTAGCTTGGAACAACGAGCGCTGGTCGTGTTTCAGGTGGCCCAGGTGCTGGGCTGGAGCCCGCGGCGCCTGCATCATCTGTCACGCAACCAGTGGCAAGCGCTGGTCACCGAGATGGAAGCGTTCTGGAGCATGGAACGCCGCCGGGTGTTTCAATTGGCCTTCGAGCGCACTTATCGCGAACGAGCCTTGGACGCTTTTTCGGTCCACTGCGCGCGAGCGCCGCGCCGCGTGGAGCAGCCGCGCTTTCAGGCGATGTTCTGCATCGACGCCCGCGAGGAATCGTTCCGCCGCCACCTGGAAGAGACGGTGCCCGACGCCGAGACGTTCGGCGCGGCGGGGTTCTACTGCGTGCCGATCTATTACCGCGGGGTGTCCGACGCCAATTACCAGGCGCTGTGCCCGATTGTCGTGCATCCGAAGCACTGGGTCGTCGAGGAAGTGGTCTACTCGCTCGAAGAGATGAATCGCCGCCGCGAGCGCGCGCGCCGCGCCGTCGGCAAAACCACGCTGAATATTCACAATCGCAGCCGCGGCATCGCCGGCGGCGCCGTGCTGGCCGGATTGGGAGTGCTGGCGTCGGTCCCCCTGCTGGCGCGGGTGTTGTTCCCGCGGTTGACGGCCCGTTTGCGGCGTACCGCCGGCCAGTGGATGGAACCGCCGCCGGTCACGCGGCTGGTTATCGAGCGCACGGCCGCCGAATCGGGGCCCACGGGGGACGGCATCGGCTTCTCGGTTGACGAGATGGCGAACATCGCCGAGCGCATGCTGCGCGACACGGGCTTGATCGATCATTTCGCGCCGCTGGTGATGATCTTTGGCCACGGCTCGTACTGCTTGAACAACCCGCACGAGTCGGCCTATCACTGTGGCGCGTGTTCGGGGAGCGCTGGCGGTCCCAACGCCCGGGCGCTGGCGCTGATGTTCAACGATCCGCGTGTGCGCAAGATTCTGGCCCAGCGTGGTCTCGCGGTGCCCGAGGGGACGTTCTTCCTGGGGGGGCTGCACAACACCTGCAACGACACGATCACGTTCTATGACCTGGATCGGCTTCCCAAGACGCACCATCGCGTGTTTGAAGCGGCGCAAGACAGCCTGGCCGAAGTCTGTCAGCGCAACGCCCACGAGCGCTGCCGGCGGTTTGACTCGGCCTCGTTCGACCTCACGCCTGAGGAAGCCCACTGGCACGTGGAAGGCCGCTCCGAGGATCTGGCCCAGACCCGCCCCGAGTTTGGCAATGCGTCGGTCGCGATCGCCTTTGCCGGCCGGCGCGAGCGAGTGCGCGGGCTCTACATGGACCGTCGCGCGTTCCTGCACTCGTACGATCCGACGCAGGACGACGATGAATCGTCGATTCTGGGACGCATCCTCGCGCCGCTAGCGCCAGTCTGCTCGGGCATCAGCCTGCAATATTATTTCAGCTATGTCGACTCGACCGGCTGGGGCGCGGGAACCAAGCTGCCGCACAACGTCACGTCGCTCTTGGGCGTGATGGACGGCCACGCCAGCGACCTGCGCTCCGGATTGCCCTGGCAAGGGGTCGAGATTCACGAGCCACTGCGGCTGTTGTTCATCCTCGAGACCACGCCCGAGCGGATCGAAAAGATCATGGATCGCAACTCGATCGTAGGGAATATTTTTCGCAACGGTTGGGTGCAGTTGATCCTGCTGGACCCCGAATCGAATCAACTGCGGATTTACCGCCAAGGCGAGTACGAGTTATATCAGCCCCACACCGCCGAGTTGCCGCAGGTCAATTCGTCGATCGAATGGTATCGCGGCTGGCGCGACCACCTGGGCTTTGCCCAGATCGCTCCCGAGGCGGCTGGCTAGTCACGCATCACTCATTGTTCAGAGGCCACGAAAGCCACCATGTTCACCGAAGCGTCACTCCTCTGGATAGGCCGCGCCGTCATTGTCGCGCCGATGGCGTTGCTGGCGATGTTGGGGCTCCCTTCCTTGATTGGCAAGTCGCTGTCCGAGCGAGCGATTCATCGTTGTGTGCAGATTGCCGTTTCGCTTGGCTTGTTGGCGTCGGTGGCGATGCTCGACGGGATGTTGCTGTTGGGCACCGAGCACGTGGTGATCGACTTTGGCGATTGGGTGTCGATCCCGCACTTTCACTTTCACGTGAACTTCGTCTTCGACCGGTTGTCGGTGCCGTTCGTGATCATGTGTTTCTTGCTGTGTGGCATCGTGGGCGCTTTCGCCAACCGGTACATGCACCGCGAGCGAGGGTTCAGCCGGTTCTTCGTCTTTTACGCGCTGTTCTTGCTGGGCTGCGTGATGACGACGCTGGCCAACACAATCGAGACCTTGTTCACCGGTTGGGAGTTGGTCGGCTTGTCGTCGGCCTTGCTAGTGGCGTTTTTTCACGAGCGACTGTTGCCGGTTCGCAATGGGCTGCGCGTCTGGGCGATTTACCGCGTGTCCGACGCCGCCTTATTGGTGGCCTCGGTTGTGTTGCATCACACCGCGGCCCAAGGGGACTTTGACGGGCTGTTCGGCACCGGAGTCTGGCCCGAGGGACAGTCGGTGCTCGATCCGTCCCAGGCGTTCTGGGTCGGGCTGCTGGTGTTGATCGCCGCGGCCGGCAAGTCGGCCTTGGTGCCGTTCTCGGGCTGGTTGCCACGAGCGATGGAAGGCCCCACTCCGTCGAGCGCCGTCTTCTATGGCGCGCTGTCGGTGCATCTGGGCGCGTATCTACTATTGCGCGTCAGTCCGATTCTTCAGCAATCGCCGTTGCTGTGCGTGCTGGTGGTGGCGGTCGGCTTGATTACCGCGGTGTTCGCTTCCTTTACCGGCCGCGTACAGACCGATATCAAGTGCGCCTTGGTGTTCGCCTCGCTGACCCAAGTGGGGATCATCGTGGCCGAAATCGGCCTCGGCTGGCACTACCTGGCGCTGATCCACATCATCGGCCACGCCTGCTTGCGGACGCTGCAATTCATCCGAGCGCCGACGCTGCTGCACGATTATCGCACGCTCGAAAACGCCATCGGCGGCCGCCTGGGACAGACGTCGCGTCTCAAACTTTCCTGGTGGGAACGCCTGGTCGGCGAGCGGACTCGCCGCTGGTTTTATCGCTTGGCGCTGGAACGTGGCTATCTCGACGTCTGGCTCAATATCGGCGTGGTCGACAGGGTGCTCAGCGCGTTCGCCTGGTGCGACCGGCTGGAGCGGCGCTGGACGGACTTCCTCTCGGGTGGCACTCCAACCGAGCCGATCCACGTGGAACATCCCAGTAGCACGATTGACGAATTGTTGGCCGAATAAAATTTATTGTTGAACGACGATGCCCCAATTGCCCTGGCTTGAACTTGCGATTCTGTTGCCGCTCGTCGGCGCCCTGTACGTGGGGCGCCTGCGGGATTCGTACCTGGCGCGAAAGTGGTGCCTGGTCTTTTCGGGTGTCACCCTGCTGTTCACGGTCGCCCTGTGGCACGAGTTCCACTCCGTGTTGCTCGACGGCGTCGAGCCGGGGCGGCCGGGCGTGTTGCACATGATGTTCGGTCGCACCATTTTCGGCATCGACCGATTCAGCGCGCCGCTGCTGCCGCTGGCGGCGCTGCTTTATTCGTTGATGTCGTTGACCACGTTGCGGACCAAGATTCGCCGTTTTTCCTTTGCCTGGAGCTTGTTTTCCGAGGCGGTGGTGCTGGCCACCCTGGGCTGTCGGGAGCCGTGGGGGATCATCGCCCTGTTGGCCATCGGCGCGATTCCGCCCTACCTCGAATTGAAAGCCCGCAATCAGTCGGCGCGCGTCTATTTGATTTACATGCTGTCGTTCGTGGTGCTGTTGATCGTCGGCTGGGCCGTGGTTGAACTCGATGGCCCTCACCGGCTGCACTCGCTGGCCGTGGTGATTCCGATTCTGGTGGCCGTGTTCATCCGTTGCGGCATCTTCCCGTTCCATTCCTGGATGACCGACCTGTTCGAGAAGGCCACGTTTGGCACCGCCCTGCTCTACGTCACGCCGATCACCGGCGCGTATGCCGCCGTGCGGTTGATGGTGCCGGTGGCGCCCGACCAGGTGCTGCGCAGCATCGGGTTGTTGTCATTGGTCACCGCCGTTTACGCTGCCGGCATGGCGCTGGTCCAGCGCGAAGGGCGGCGGTTCTTCTGCTATCTGTTCATCAGCCATTCGGCCTTCGTGCTGATGGGGCTGGAAATGGTCTCGTTGCAACTCGACTCGGGCACCATGCACGGGTTGACCGGGGCGCTCTGCTTGTGGCTATCGTTGGGGATGTCGTTGGGCGGATTCGGTCTGACCCTGCGAGCGCTCGAAGCCCGCCGCGGTCGACTGCAACTGATCGAGCACCAAGGACTTTACGAACACACGCCCGCGCTGGCGATTTGTTTCATGCTCACCGGGCTGGCCAGCGTCGGCTTCCCGGGCACGCTGGGCTTTGTCGGCACCGAGTTGCTGGTCGATAGCGCGGTCGAGATCTATCCGCACGTCGGACTGGCGGTGGTGATTGCCGCGGCCCTGAACGGCATTGCCGTCGTCAAGGCGTACTTCCTGCTCTTCACCGGCAAGCATCACGTCTCGTCGGTCTGGTTGGGCATCGGCGCTCGCGAGAAGTTCGCGGTGTTGTTCGTGGCCGCGCTGTTGCTGATTGGCGGTCTGTTGCCACAAGGCAACGTCGAATCGCGTCACGCGGCGGCCGAGGAACTGATCAATCAGCGCCGTGTCAACATCCGCCTCAAGCCCGAAGTCGAAAAGCCCGAGCCGCCTCACTTGGGACATCGCGCGACGGCCCATCAACCGGCCGAATAAGTCGCCACGACGGCTGAGCATTCGCCGTTATTTCAGCGCCGGCGGCGTCCGCTCGACAACGGTCTCGGCACTGCCGGCAATCGCCGCGATCTGCCGCGCGGCCCCTTGCACCGCGGCGCTGCCGACGTGCCAGCCACAGTCGATCTTGAACCGGCGCGTTTCACCGGCGGCCAGCTTGGGCAGCCTGCCCGCCTTGCGTTCGACACCTCGGTTGAATGGGAACCCAGTCGCGGGCTCGAGCCCCGTGACATATCCATCCGCGGCCGCCGCGGTGTTCTTCCAGATGGTCAGGTATGGCAGCTCCGTGACCGACCACGCCATCGACGCCGCCTGGTCACCGGCGGCGTTGCGCAACATGGCCATCGTGCGCCCGTTGCTGTCGGCGCGTGGATGGGCCAGGTAGACCTGCTCGACAAAGCCCGGCGTCGGCCCGGCATAGGTGGCAAAGCCGTCGATCGCCTTGGCGGCGTTGTCATTCATCGGCGCCACGCGGTCCAAGGCGGCGACCACCGTGGCCCCCCGCTCCAACAGCGGCGCGCCGTAGTTCACATGGTAGATCAACTGGAACTCCTGCGAACCGCTGCCATGATTCGTGACCGCGTCGTCGATGCGAAAGGTGTCCGAGCCCGGCTCGGTCGACACTTCCGTCACCAATTCGAGCTTCGGCCCAAAGAAGCAGCGTTCGTTCACCGTGCCGCGGACGCGCAGGCGATGCGGCGGCGCGCGATCGACCAGCACTTCGACCTCCGACGCTGGAATGTTGCCAATTTTGCCGTGCAGCGTCAGCGTCATTTCCGACGTTGCGCCGGTGTTGTCGACGAACACGTCGCGCCCCGGATGGCCGGCGAACTCGAGCCCACAGCGGACCATCCATTCGTTGAAGCCTTCGAGCCAGCCCAGGCCGCCGCGGCTTTCCAGGTCGATGAACTTGGGATGCACGACTTCCTTGACCGGCGAGTTCCAGCCCAGCCGCAAATTGCCGCGCCGCACGTCCAGAATGCTCATGCCGCGCGTTGGAATCAGCGTGATCTTCAGCACGCCGTTGTCGATCGTGAGTAGCTCGACCCCTGCTTGCTTGCCGCCGTGCAGCATTGTCTTGCGAATCGACCAGGGCTTGTCGCCGCCGTAGGCCGTGTCGCGGTTGGTGAACTCGAACGCCTCGACGTACTTGCCATCGCGGGTGCTGGTCAACACGCGGTGCTCGGCTTCTTCGGCCGCGCTTGCGACCTCTGGCAATAGCAAGCCGGCCAGGCCCAATACGACGATCCCCCAGGCGTGGCGTTGCATGGCATGGCTCCCGATTCGTCAATGGTTCCGTCGAGTGCGTATCCAACGGGCGATCAGACGCCGAAGATCTCTTCCAGCTCGCCGCGCATCACGCCCGGGTCGGCGTCGATGCCGGTCCAATACTTGATGCTGATCACTCCTTGATTCACCAGCATCCCCAGCCCGTCGATCACTCGGCAGCCGTGCTCGCGGGCTTCGCGAATCAAGCGCGTGTGGGGCGGGTTGGGAATCACGTCGGCCACGACCGTGCCACGCGCTAGCGACGTCAGGTCAAGCGGCACGCGCGCCTCGAGGTCGGGAAACAGCCCGATCGACGTCGCGTTCACGACGATGTCGGTTCCCTCGGGCGCGCGATAGTCCCCTTGCCAAAGGGTCAGCTCGGCTTTGGCCGGCGTCTTGGCATTGATCAGATCGACCAGTTGCTGACCACGCTCGGCCGAGCGATTGACGACGATCATCCGCTTGACTCCGGCCAAAGCCGTCTCGACCGCGATCGCCCGGGCCGCGCCGCCGGCCCCCAGCAGCACCAGCGTTTTGCCCGCCGGGTCGATCGTCTCTTTCAGCGAAGCGAGGAAGCCCTTGCCGTCGGTGTTCTCGCCGATGTACTTGCCGTCGCGCCGCACGGCGCAATTGACCGCCCCCATGATCGTCGCCGACTCTCCCAGCCCGTCCAAGAGCGCGATCACCGCCACCTTGTGCGGCAGCGAGCAATTGAAACCAGCCCAGTTCATGGCCCGGGCGCCGCGCACGGCGTCGGCCAGTTTCTCGGGGGGCACTTCACAATTGATATAGCGCCAGTCGAGCCGGTGGTGGCGATAGGCCGCTTCGATCATCGCCACGGTCGGGTTTTCGGCGGCGGGCTGGGCGAACGAGCCGGTCAGCGGACTGAGAAAGTTGCGAGCCATGCGTGCGTCGGTTCCTGCGCTCGATTGCTTGTCAGGTTGGCGGGGCTTAAACTTCCCCCCAGCGTTTACTGCGTCTCACGTTATTCGATCGCTCAAGGGGCGGCAAGCGCGAAGCCGCACGAAAAGCCCCGTCAATTACGAGCATTTCAGGCCGCGCCGGCCGATACGCCAAGCTGTCCCCCCAATTGCCATCATCGCCGCGAATCATGCACATGTTACGCCGCCGGGCCGGTTATCGAGCCTCTTGCGACTGCGTCGCCACAGCGCTGGTCGCAATTCTGGGAGTTGTCATTACAGGTTGCGGTTCGCACGGCGGCGAGCCCGCCACGCGCAAGCTGTCGGACAGCGCGACGCCCTTGAAACGCGGCACGATCGGCGTCTCGGTCCTCACGCTTACGAATCCGTTCTTCAAAACGATCGCCGATACCATCACCGCCGAGGCCGCCAAGCAAGGTTACGAAGTGATCGCGCTGAGCGGCGAGCTTGATGTGCAAAACCAGGCCCGGCAGATCGATGACTTCATCGTGCATCAGGTGGTGGCTATCGTGTTGTGCCCCTGCGATTCGCGCAGCATCACGCCAGCCTTGCAGAAAGCGGCGGCGGCGGGCATCCCGGTCTTTACGGCCGATATTGCCTGTCTGTCGCCGGATTCGCGCGTGATCTCGCACATTGCCACTGACAATTATGGCGGCGGCAAGCAAGCCGGCGACGCCATGATCGAGGCGCTCGGCCCCGCCGGCGGCAAAGTGGTGATCCTCGACTTCAAGCAGGCCGAGTCGTGCCAGTTGCGCGTGAAGGGCTTCCGCGAGGTGATCGACCGGCACAATGTCAAACATCCCGAGTCGCGGATCGCGATCGTGGCCGAGCTGCCCGGCGACGGTCAAAAAGACAAGGGCTATCGTACTGCCGAAGATACCTTGCAGGCGCATACCGACCTGGCCGGCATCTTTGCCATCAACGATCCGTCGGCCCTGGGGGCCCGTGCCGCCGTCGAGAAGGCCGACAAGGCGCGGCAGGTCAAAATCATCGGCTTCGACGGCCAGGCCGATGGCAAGTTGGCGATCCGCGATGGCAAGATTTACGCCGATCCCATCCAGTTTCCCGAGCGCATCGGCGCCATGGCCGTCGAGAGCGTGGTCCGTTACTTCCGCGGCGATGAACTGCCGCGCGAGCAATTGATCCCGACCGCCTTGTATCGCCAGGCCGATGGCAAGGCGGACCAGACGTTGCCCAAAAATTGATGTCGTTACGCATCGAGTCGTGAACACGATGAACGCCACCGCCGCGCCGGCCACCGCACCGCTGCTCGAACTGCGCGGCATTCGCAAGGAATTTCCCGGCGTGTTGGCGCTCGACGGGGTCAGTCTCGACCTCAACGAGGGGGAAGTCCTGGCGCTGTTGGGGGAAAACGGCGCTGGCAAGAGCACGCTGATCAAGACGATCGGCGGGGCGCACCGCCCCGACCAGGGCGAGATTCGCATCCGTGGCCAGCGCGTCGACATTGCCGACCCGGCCCAGTCAGCGCGAGCTGGCATCGCGATCATTTATCAAGAGTTCAATCTGATTCCGCACCTTTCGGTGCGCGAGAACCTGTTCCTGGGGCGCGAACGTGCCCGCCTGGGTTGGGTCGACCGCCGGGCTGAACGTCACATGACCGAGCAATTGTTCGCACGCCTGGGCGCGCTGATCGATCCCGACACGCCGTGTTATCGCTTGTCGGTCGCCCAGCAACAGTTGGTCGAGATTGCTAAGGCGTTGCTGTTGGACGCCCGGGTGCTGGTGATGGACGAGCCGACCGCGCCGCTGACGCCGCAAGAGGTCGGGGCGTTGTTCACGCTGATGCGCGAGCTGCGCAGCCAGGGAATCGGCATTGTCTTCATCAGTCACCGCTTGGACGAGATTTACGAAATCGCCGATCGGGTGACCGTTTTACGCGACGGCCGGAATGTCTCGACCCATCGAACCGGCGAGGTGAGCCGCGAGCAATTGATCGCCGAAATGGTCGGCCGCTCGCTCGACGCCGAATACCCAACGCGCAGCGTGCCGATCGGCGCGCCGCTGCTGGAAGTTGCTGGGCTTTCCGACGGCGAGCGAATTCGAGATGTGTCGTTCAACATTCGCCGTGGCGAGGTGGTCGCGCTGACCGGGCTGGTCGGCTCCGGGAGAACCGAAACGGCGCGATTGATCTTCGGCGCCGACCGGCGCAGCGCCGGGACGATTCGCCTCAATGGCCGGCAGCTCGACATTCGCCAGCCGCGCGACGCCATTGCGGCGGGAATCTGCCTGTTGACGGAGGATCGCAAGCAGCAAGGGTTGATCCTCGGCCAGTCAGTGCTCGAGAACTTCGGCCTGCCGAACCTGCGCCGTTTTAGCCGGGCCGGCGTCATTGGTCGCGGCGGCGAGCGGCAGGCGTTCAACCGCTATGTCGAGCAACTGCGGATCAAGATTCCCCACGTGCGGCAGTTGGCCAAGAACCTGTCGGGGGGCAACCAGCAGAAAGTCGTGCTGGCCAAATGGCTGGAAGCCAATAGCGAAGTGTTACTGTTCGACGAGCCGACGCGCGGCATCGATGTGGGCGCGAAATACGAGATCTACTTGTTGATGAACCAATTGGCCGCGCAGGGGAAAGGCATCTTGATGATCAGCAGCGAGTTGCCCGAGGTGCTGGGGATGGCCGATCGAATTCTAGTGATGCACGAAGGGCGAATTGCCGGCGAGATCACCGACGCGCGGCAAGCCACGCAACAACAGATCATGAAACTGGCGGTGCAATGAACGCAATACCTCACCGGCCGGCGGGCGGGCAGCGCTGGCGGATGGCCGAATCAATGATGACGCTGGTGCTGCTGCTGTTGTGCGGCGTGTTGACCGTCGTCACCTGGCAGGAGCAAACGCTGACCGGCCCGCCGGCGGCCGAGTCGCTTGCCGCGACGATCAAGGACGCGAGCAGCGCCGAGCGGCAGAACGTGCTGATCGTGGTGCGTGACACGCCCGCCGAACGCGCTCAGGCGACTATAATCGCAGAGCAGTTGGAGACGCGCGGCCTGAAAGTCGCCGGCCAGATCGCGGCATCGCCGCGGGCGGCTTATCAAGAGATCGCTAATCGCCTGGCCGACGGAGCAAAGATCGATTTCGTGGCCACGACCGATGCCACGTATCGCTGGGGTATCTTCGAGCGCCTGGCCGACGAGCAAGCGGCTTTCAAATCGGCCACGATCATCCGCCCGGCGACCCAAGCGGGCTCGCGATTCCTGACGACGAGCAACCTGCTGAACATCACCAGCCAGATCGTGGTGATCGCGATTCTGTCAATCGGTATGACGATGGTGGTCATCACCGCTGGCATCGACCTTTCGGTCGGAGCGCTGATCGCCGTTTCGGCAGTCACCTGCACGTTGTTGATACGCGATTACGGTGGCGGAGTGGACGTGACCAATCTGGGGATCACGGTCTGTGCGCTGGCTGCTATTGCTCTGTGCGCCGCGGTGGGGGCGTTTAATGGATTGATGATCACGCGGTTCCGAGTGCCGCCGTTCATTGTCACGTTGTCCACGATGTTGATTGCCCGCGGCCTGGCCCAGCGGCTCAGCGACGGCCAATCGATCGATCGCGTCCCCGAGCGGTTTGGCGCCTTGGGCTTGGACCGCGACGTGCTGGGGTTGCCCAATTCGGTGCTGTTGATGGTCGCGCTCTACGCCATCGCCCACTGGTTGATGACCCGCACCGTGTTCGGCCGGTACGTCTATGCGGTTGGCGGCAACAAAGAAGCGGCCCGGCTGTCGGGTGTGCCGGTCGATCGGGTGCTGCTGGTGGTCTATGTCGTCTGCGGCGCGTTGGCCGGACTGGGCGGGATTGTGATGGCTTCGCAATTGCGCAGCGGCGCTCCGACCTATGGGCAAGTGTACGAGTTGTACGTCATTGCCGCGGTCGTTGTCGGTGGCACGTCGCTCAACGGCGGCCAGGGACGAATCTTTGAAACCCTGGTCGGCGCGCTGATCATCGCCGTCATCAACAACGGTATGAATCTGCTCGGCGTGAAAGGCGACATGCAAGGAATCGTACTCGGCGCGGTCATCCTGGCCGCGGTCGTCATCGATCGAATGCGAAAAGAGTAGGACGATCGCGAAAGCGCCCTCCGCTCTACCGGTCTCATCGCTAATGGCTAGCCGCTCATCGCTCGGCCTTCACGCCGGCCGACAATCCACATTCCACGGTTCGAGCAGTTGCAGCTTCTTGGCCTGCAACTCGCGGTACACGTCGGGCAGGTCGAAATGAGCCAAGACGTTGGGCAGAAATGCCGACAGCGGCCACTTGTAAAGATCGACCGACGCGATCTGTTGATATGACGCCGGCGCGTTCTTGAGCGTCACCTGCGTGACGTTCCCGTGCAGCAAGGCCGCGAATGCCGCCGGCAGCGCGCCGTAGCCGCGCCCGACCAGGTGGACATCGACGTGGCCAAAGGTGCGCAGCCAGTCGAGCACGCACAGCACGTCGTGCGTCCGCCGCCCCAAGTACGGCCGATCGAACATCTGGGCATAGCCGGCGTACATGTAGTCGCTGCCATAGGCCGAGGCGTAAGCGGTGTCGTTCACCGTGTTGGGACGCGACTCACCCAGGCCGCGCACGTCGCACGTATAGAGCGTGGCATCGCTGTCGGCTTTGACCAGCTCGCGAATCAGCGGCTCGCCGCGCAACTCGGCGTCGCTGCTCTCGCCAGCGATGTACAGAATGGCGCGATTCGCCTGGACCGGTGGGCGCGAATAGGACGGCTTGTCCATCAGCCGGTAAACGATCGCTTCGATCCCCGGCTCGGTCTCGATGGTGTACATCGCCGACCAGGGGAGCAGATGGTCGACGCCGCGCCGCGGGCGCAGGATACGAAACTCGGGCACGCCCTGCCGCGCGTCGAGCTTAAGCACGTCGGTCACCGCGCCGCGTAGCTTGCTCCTCGCCACCGTGCTCCGCGCACGGGCCAACTGCTCGGCCTTCTCTCGCGTGAATGCAGTAATGGGCTTGTTCTTGAGGTCGGCAATCTGTCCACGCGGCGTGCAGTACAGGTCGGCGTCCGTTTCGATCTTGAGTGTCGATTCGGGTGCCGTTGCTTCGCGGCCGCAGGCTCGATTGAAGCACTTGTACATCGCCTCGCGAGCGTCGGCGCTATAGCCGTGGCCGCCTGGGCCGATGTACAGCGACACATCATCGGGCGACGCGCCGAGCAGCGAGTACAATCGCTTGAGACGCGTCACGGCCTCGATCGAGCCACGGACGTCGAAGAAGTCTTGCTCTTGGGCCAGAATGACGATTGGCTTCGGTGCAATCGCGGCCATGAAGTCGGCGTGGTCTAGCCCCTCGGCCAGTACACGCGGCGGCAACTGCTCGGTGTCGCCGGGAAGCTCGTTCTCCAAATTGCGGCGGAACGTAGTGATGAAGCTGCTCGGGGCAGCCATGGTCCAACGCTGATCCACGCCGCACAGCCAGGCCGTTTCGGTCCCGCCGCCCGAGCTACCGGTGACGCCGACGTGGCGCGGATCGACTTCTTCACGCGTCAGCAAGTAATCGAGCGCCCGAACGCCATCCCAAGCCCGCCACGCGCCGAAAAACTCGCCGACCAGAAATTGTTGATTGCCGACCATCAGGTGCTCGCCCGTGCCAGCGTTCACGCGCGGCTTCAGGTTCTCGTCGGGCAACTGCAGCCGCTCCCCCTGCCCCATCGGGTCGAAGATCAGCGCGACGTAGCCCTGGCGCACGAGCCCTTGCGAGAAGGACTGGTACGCCTCGAACACCTTACCGTTTGCCGAGTGGCCGCAGGCGCCGACGACCGCCGGCGCGGGCCCCTTCAGGTTCTTGGGGAGATACAAATTGGCCGTCACGAAGAACTGCGGCCGGCTTTCGAAGACGACTTTTTCGACCCGATAGGTGTCACGGTCGAGCGTGCCAGTAATGCGCGGGTTGAGCGGCGTTCGCTCGGGCTGTGGACCGAAGCAGCGTGCGATCTTGGCCCGCACGTCGGCCACGTAAGCTTCGGCGTCGGCCTTGGTTTGCAGCGCGGCCAGGCGCGCCAAGTTGCGGCGCTCGAACTCGCGCAGTTGATCCACATAGTAATCGTGGACCATCCGTGGATAACGATTCAACGGCGCTGGCGGCGGCGCTTTGGCCCCCGTCGTCGGCTCGGCCGCCCAGGCGGTCACCGCGGCGGCCCAGGGCCCCAAGGCCAGCGCGCCGATCGTCGCCGACGAGGAGTGCAACCACGCCCGCCGGGAACAGTGGGAACGGTTCTGTGCTGCGCCCGCCATGATCCACCTCGCAAGTTTCAAGCTGGTTCGACAAACCCCCCTCCCTGCCAGGGAGGGGCTGGGGGAGGGTAAACGCGCCGCCAACCCCGAGACTCCGCGCTCAGAAAGCAATCACAGAACTCAAAGCCATCTGGCCTGCGACGTCTTTACCCTCACCCGCTGCGCTTTGCTCCGCGACCTCTCCCTTAAAGGGAGAGGTATAAGACTCGCCGCTTGCTACTTCTTGCCGAACCGTTCGATCACGGCCCGGTTGAATGCCCCTTGGCATTCCTTGCCATTGGTGGGGAAGCCGCCGGCGGCTTGAATCAGAAACACGGTGACCAGCCCGCGGTCGGTGTCGACGTTCATGTTCGTGGCGTGCGCGCCGCCGTGACCGAAGTTCTTGCCGTTCACCGACCAGCCCAGGCCGTAGCTGTTCAACCCTTCGGCCGTTTGCCGGCGAGTCATTTCCTTGACGGCCGTTTCCGAGAGGATGCGCTTCCCTTGAAACGTGCCGCCGTTGAGCACCATCTGGCAGAGCCGGACGCAATCGTTGGCCGTCGAGAAGTAACCGCCGGCGGGCATGACGTGCCGCGTCCGGTCGCTGAGCGGGTAGCGCAACTGGCCGATCTTGACTTCGACCAGGTTGGTCTTGTCGTCGTTCGGCTTGTACGACTTGGCCAACCTCGCGACCTGTTCTTCATTGGGCCAGAACGTGGTGTCGGTCATTCCCAACGGTTGAAATAAGCGCTGGTCGACGAAGGTCTCGAACGGCAGGCCGCTGACGACTTCGATGATGCGTCCAGCGGTGTTGATGCCGGCGTTCGAGTAGGCGTACTTGGTGTCGGGCTCGAACGTGAGCGGCGTCTGGGCGTAGCTCTTCACCGCGTCGGCCAGTGTCAACCCGTCGAGCGTCGGCACTTCGGCGGCCGAGCGAAACGGCAGGCCGCTGGTATGACTCAGCACGTTCCACACGGTGATCGGATGCTTCGGCGGGCGAAGTTCCGTCTCTTTGCTGCCCCCCGCTTTCTTAACTTCGAGCATCTGCCCCTTGAACTCGGGAAGATACTTCTCGACCGGGTCGTCGAGGTTCACTTTCCCTTCGTCCACCAGGATCATTAGCGCCGTGCTGGTGATCGGCTTGGACTGCGACGCGATCCAGAACATGGTGTTCGGCCGCATCGGCTGCCCCGTGGCGACATCGGCGGCGCCGACCACATCGAGCGTCAGCAGTTTGTCCCGGTTGGCCACCGTGACGACGGCGCCGGCGATGCCGTGGCTGTCGACGAATGGCTGAATGACCGGGGCCAACCCTTCGGCGCTGGCCGAGGCGACGGCCTGGGCAAAGGTCGCGGGGGCGGAAAGCACGCTGGTCAAAGCAACCAGGGCTGCCAAGAGCGCGCGACGAAGCAATGACCGTGACATGCGGAGTCCCTTCACGAAAGTGGATTCGTCGCACGTTCGCGCGCGACGAATCGGGTGGGCGGTTTAACGGTGGGCGCAGGCAAGACCAACGCCGCCATGTTCGGCGACGGCCCGGCGAAAGTCAAATTACCGCCACGAGTTGTCACGCCCACTAAGCAGCGGGCCGCTTCTTGCCCGCTGGCTTCGGCGCGGCTTTGCGCAGTTCTTCGGCCGTCGGAGGTGTCCAGGCCGGCGGCGATTTGTTGACGTTTTCGATATCAAGCTTCAAGTCATCGCCATACACGGCTTGGTTCTCTTGTAGCTTCACCAGCAGCCGCGAGACGGTTCCCCAGTGCTCGGGCAGCGCCGCTAGATTCCGCGTCTCATCAGGATCGGCTTGCAGGTCGAACAACTGAATCGTCGGCACGCTGGCGTAATAGATCAGCTTCCAGCGCTCGTCGCGCACGGCCCGCATCAGATGGCGATAGCTGAAGAACAGCTCCTTGCGAGCCGCCGACGCTTTGCCTTGCACTGCGTCGGCAAAGCTGCGGCCGTCGATGTTCGCGGGCGCCGACGCGCCGACCAAGCCGCAAACGGTGGGGAAAATGTCGAGCAAGTAAACCAGCGCGTCGTTTCCCCCGTGCGCCACGCCGGGGCCGGCAAAGAACAGCGGCACGCCCATGCCGGCCTCGTACAGGTTCTGTTTTCCCAGCAAGCCGTGGCTGCCGACGGCAATCCCCTGGTCGGCTGAAAAAACGACCAGCGTGTTTTCCAACTCGCCGCGTTGTTTCAAGTGGGCCAAGAGCCGGCCAATCTGCGCGTCCAACGCGGTGATCGTGGCGTAGTATTCGCGCAACGTCTCGCGCACGGCCGCCTCGGTGCGCGGCCAGGGAAGCAGTTGCTCGTCGCGGACGGTCATCTCGCCGTCGTCGAAAGGATGTTGCGGCTGATAGTTCTTGGGAAGCGTCAACTTCGCCGCGTCGTATTGAGCCAGGTACTCGGGCGCGGCCACGCGCGGGTCGTGTGGATTGCCGAAGGCCAGGTACATGAAGAACGGCCGCGGGTCGTTGCGCGTGTCCAGGTACGTGACCGCCGCATCGACGATCTCCTTACCCGGATGGCCCGAGCGGCGTTCGGCTTCGTCGTCGACCAGATACTTATTCACCTCGAACGTGGCCTGGATCGGCGGCGCGGTGTTGCCGCGCTTGCCGTGGTGATAGGTGGCGTAGCCCGCGTCGCGCATGGTGCGAGCAAAGTTCGGGCCGTCGGCCGGGGCGTACATGCCTTGTCGTCCGCCAGGGGTGGTTTGATTGGCCCAGCGAAAGTAGGCCTGGCCGCTGAGCAGCATGTTGCGGCTGGGCAAGCAGACGGCCGGCATGTTGCCCCCCAGGCAGTAGGCGTGTCGAAAGGCCATGCCCCGCTCAACCAGCGCGTCGAGTTGGGGAGTCTTGATCTCGGCGTTTCCCAGGGCGTGGATCGAGTCGGCCCGCATGTCGTCGGCAAACAAAAACAAAACATTGGGCTTCTTACTTGCCGCCACCGCGGACGTGGCAAAGCCCAGGACAACGGTGACGAGCAAGGCGAACTGGCGTGTGAATGGCATTTCAAGCGGACCCAATGGCGTGGGAATCAGGAATAAGGAGGATGACGACGGACGCGGCCCAGGATTGCCGGCTAGCTTGGCACAGGCAACATTCAATTGCAATTTCGTCAGCTTGCGCCTCCGACAGAGTGTCAAAATCGGCGGTCGCCGCGGCGCCGGTGCCCGATAAACCGCCCGCAACCAACTACGACGGGCGTAATTCGCGCAAAACCGTGTCCTCTCACCCGACCGGCGGGCCGATTGCAAAGCCAGGCGGGTTCATGGCTTTCGACCACCCGGAGGTGGTGGAAAACTAGTCTGGTCACTCTGGATGAACTTGCTATTATCTACGGCAGTCGGCTGGCCGGTTTGATCAGTAGCACTGCTGGGCGAGGGGCTCTTTAGTCTACGGTTCTCATTCGCCATCCACTTGGCGGGCCCACCAATTTGAGCCCTGTGTTCTGTTTGCCTCGCTCGATTTGCGAGGTGGTTCTGTGTTCATGTGAAGGTTTGACTATGGGAAAGAAGTTGTACGTGGGGAATCTGAGTTACAAGGTCTCTGACGCCGATTTGAGCGAGCTGTTTTCACAGTTCGGCGAAGTCCGCAGCGCTCAGGTAATTCAGGATCGTGAGACCGGGCGTAGCAAGGGCTTCGGCTTTGTCGAAATGGCCGATGACAACAGCGCTCAGCAAGCCATTCAGGCTTTGCACGAGAAGGAGCACGATGGCCGTCCGCTGACGGTCAACGAAGCTCGTCCGCGCGAAGATCGTGGCGGCGGCGGCGGTGGCGGCCGTGGTTACGGCGGCGGTGGTGGTGGTGGTCGCGGCGGCTACGGCGGCGGCGGTGGCCGTGGTGGTTACGGCGGTCGCGGCTAAGCCAAGACTGTGTATAAGCGACGACCGTAATAGGCCGTCGTCAACAGGCGAATACCAACTGAGGCCGGAGGGATTTATTTCCCTCCGGCCTCTTTTTGTTGGCTTTCAATTTGGCGCGATCAAGCCACGCGAAGCCTGTCGCCAAATTATTGACGCCGGTGCGGTTTACTTCGCTGGCAGCTTGGCCACCAGTTCACGCACCTCGGGCTTGTCGCCCAGCTTTTTGGCGATGGCCAGCGCCACGCGCACGCTGTCTTCCTTCAACTCGGGATTCGCGCTGGTCTTCACGGCCATCCGCAAGGCCGCCAACGTGGGCGAGCGCCCCAGCGTGTCGACGATCAGCTTCTGTTCGGTCGAACGCTGTGCCACGGCAAACGCCTTTTGGCACATGTCGACGCGCACGCCGTCTTGCTTGACGAACTGCCGCGCCAGTCGCATGTAGCCGCGCAGCGCACGGACCTGGTACTTCTCGCCCGGCGCGTTCTTGGCCAGGTCAAGCAGCACCGGCGCCGCTTCCAGGTTCATCCATTCGCCGAGCAACCGCGTGGCCACGTCTTGCAACTGGGGATCGTTCCCCTTGCCGGCGGCGGCCAACGTCTCGAGCGACTTGGCGCCCCCCATCGCGCCGAGGATTTCCAACAGCGTACACTTGGTTTCCAGCGGCGACTTGGCCATCACGGCAATCAACTGTGCGGCGCACTCTTCCCCCTCGGGCATGCGGACACAAGCGGCGCGCAACGCCTTCTGGGCCGCGGCGGCGTCCTCGGGATGTTTCGGGGCGCTGACTTCGTCGATCAGGATATTCAATTGTCGCAGTCCCACCGTGGCCCCCAGCGCCGTCAAAGCCGCGCTGCGCACCGAGGCGTCCGAGTGACCCGCCGCCTTGAGCAGCTCGGCGGTCGATTCGATCCGACGGAGGCCGACGATCTCGATCAGCACGGGCAGCATCGCCCCTTGAGCATTGGCCAGGCGTGACGTGATGTTGGCGTTGATCTTCTCGTCGGGCGTCGCGGCGATGGCGGCCTTGGCGGCGGCGGCCAACTCGGCGTCGTCACCAGTCGCGATCCGCAACAGCGGCTCGACGCAGCTATCGTCACCCAGGCGCGGCAACACGCCAATCGCGGCCAGCCGAACCGGCTTGGGTCCGCTGGTCGCGGCTTCGAGCACGGTCGGCAACACGCTGGTGTCACGACGGTCGGCCAGCACGGTCAGCAACAACGCGGCCCGATCGGGCGCGGCGCCGACCAGTTCGGCGGCGACGGCTTTGCCGACTTCGGCCCCCGGCAACTCGCGGGCGGTCGATAAGCCAATCTGAAAGAACGCCTTGTCCGACGAGCGCAATTGTTCGGTCAGCAAGGCGATGCCCCCGGCGCCGCGTGCCAGGATCGCGCCACGGGTGGCTTCGAGCTGCTTTTGCTTGGGTACAAAAGCCGCTCGAACTCGTTCGTAAATCTCGGCGGCGTCGGCCGCTTGGCCACTGGCCAGCAAGCGCTCGGCGCAGAGGATGTAGCCTTCGGCGACGGCAGGGCGCACATTGTCCGGCGCACCCTTCAGCGAAGAGCCAAGAATCCCGGTCGCAACGGAATTGCCGATTTGACCCAGCGCCACGGCCGCAGACGACGCGGCTTCAGCGTCCTGGTTCTTGAGCTGCGCGGCCAGCGTCTCAACTGCAGCGGCGTCACGACGGACGCCAATCGAATTGAGCGTGCCGACCAGCAACTTGCCCTTCAACGTCGGGACCGCGTTACGTAACGCCACGTCAACCGCCGGTTCGGGAATCGCTTCCAGCGCGATCCGCGCCCACGACGCCAGTTGTTCGTTCGACAACAGCTTGGCTAACTCGGGCACCGCGGCGGCCGAGCCGTACACGGACAGTTGCTTGCAAGCCACGGCCTTGTCGGCGGCCGGCGCGTCGGACTGCAAGAGTTGAATCAAGGCGCGTTCGTCGGTCTGGGCCGTGACCGGGCGATCTTCCGCCCGGGCGTACGTCGTGGCGAGCGCCAGTAACGTCGAGCAAACCGTCAGACAGCGAACCGTAAATCGAGTCGTATGCATGAAAGAGGTCCTTGTGTTCAGTGAAGCGTGAGAGGAAGAAAGCAAATCGACGTGTGACGGGACTTACACTCTCCACGGCTCACGCTGAGCCTCGCTGCGCAGGCGGTTCGCTTGGGCGTCGGCCACGAACTCGTTGGTCTTGTGATCGAAGGTCACTTTGCGATTCAGGTAGACCGCGATATTGGCGGCGTGACAGGCGATGTGCGCCTGGCAAGCGGCCTCGGCGTTCCCCTTGGGCTGGCTGCGCGACTTGACACAGTCGAGGAAGTCGCGGACGTGGAACGTCGCCGGGTAGCCGTCGATTTCGGCCACCTTTTGTCCAGCCAGCAGCGCCGGCGAGCTGAGGACCAGCTTGCCGCTGTCGCCGGCTTCGACCCAGCCTTGATCTCCTTCGAAGCGAACCGGGCACGAGCCCAGCGGCAACCAGCCGGTTTCGCGGAAGATCAACTCGACGCCGTTGGCATAGCGCGCCGAAAGCTGGCCGTCCTTGGGCGGGTTGTATTCAACCGGCGCGGGACAATCGCCGACCGCCCACTGGCACAAGTCGACGCAGTGCGAACCCCATTCCAGCACGCCGCCGCCACCAAAGGCGCCGATCATGCCGCCACCTTTTTCAAAGTTGAAGCCGTCGAGCAGCTTGGCGTTGTACGGACGCCACGCGGCGGGGCCCAGATACATGTCCCAATCGACGACTTCCTTGGCCGGTTCGGGCTCGGCGGGGAGCCAACCGCTGGTCAGCGCGATCATGCCGCGCGGGTGAGCATAGATGGTCTTCAACTTGCCGAGCTTGCCGGTTCGCGCCAGTTCGCAGGCATAGGCGAAGTGAGGCAGATTGCGGCGCTGGGTGCCGACCTGAAACACGCGGCCGGTGCGGCGAATCACATCGACCAAGGTCAGGCTTTGCGCAATGTTCTTGGTGCAGGGCTTTTCGCAGTAAATGTCCTTGCCGGCCTTGGCGGCGTAGAACGAAGCCAGCGCGTGCCAGTTGGGACCGGTGGCGATCAGCACCGCGTCGACGTCCTTGCGGTCGAGCACCTCGCGGAAATCACGATGCATGTCGCAGTTCTGGTTGCCGTAGCGTTCGTCAACCATTTTCTTGACCAGCGTGCGACGCGATTCCTTGACGTCGCAGACGGCGGTGAACTGGACGTCCTTCTGTTCCAGGAAGCAGCCCAGGTCATACAGCCCACGGTTGCCAATGCCGATGCCGGCGACGACGATCCGCTCGCTCGGCGGGACCGCGCCGTCGCGCCCCAAGGCCGAGCTAGGAATAATGTGCGGGGCCGCGAAGGCCGCGACGCCGGTCGAAGCCGCGGTCTTCAAAAACCGACGCCGTGGAATCCGTGAAGCCTTGTGCGACATGTCGACTCTCCTGATCGTGTTTCGGTGCGTGAGGGCGCGTGAGTTGGTCAGCGGGTGGCAGGACAAATCTGCGGAACATGCAGCATAACGATCGGCCGAACCGCTTGCCACTTTTGCCGCGTCGCAAGGGGAGAAAACGTCCCATTCGTCGCGGCCGAGTCGTAATAAATCGCCGGGAAACCTCGGCGAAACTGCCCACTGTTGCGTCCCCCGGGGCGATCGGGCCGCTCGCTTGTAACGCGGTCTTCGGCGTGCTAGTTGTAGTACCGATTGCCGCCGGCCGCGTTGACGCGTCGCGCAGCCTTATCCCCGCCGTATTACCCAAGAGTTTCTGGGAGTTAGCATGCCTCGTTTGATCAAGCCGTTGTCGTTCGCACTCGCATTGTTGGGGCTGATCGGTTCGGCCACGGCCGTTTACGCCGACGTCAAGCTGCCGAACATCTTCAGCAGCCACATGGTGTTGCAACAGCAACAAAAGAACAAAGTCTGGGGCCTGGCCGAGCCCGGCGAAGCGGTGACCGTCACGATCGGCGACCAGTCGCACCAGGCCACGGCCGACGCGCAAGGCGCCTGGTCCGTTTGGTTGAACCCGATGACGCCGGGCGAAGCGCTAGTGCTGACCGTCAAGGGGAAGAATGAAATCAAGCTCGACGACGTGCTGGTCGGCGAGGTTTGGATCTGCTCGGGCCAGTCGAACATGCAATGGAACGTGAAGCAGGCGAACGACCCGGACCTGGAGAAGCTATCGGCCAAGCACCCGAAGCTGCGGATGATCAACTTCCCGCAGATCGGCACGCAGGAGCCGAAGTGGTCGCACGATGACCGCAAGTGGATGGTCTGCTCGCCGGACACCGTCGAAAGCTTCTCGGCGGTCGGCTACTTCTTTGGCCGTCAGCTTCACCGGACGCTCGATGTGCCGGTCGGTTTGATCAACAACGCCTGGGGTGGCTCGGCTTGCGAAGCCTGGATCAATCGCGACGTGCTGTCGGCGGACCCGCGCTTCAAGGCAATGATGGATCGTTACGCTGGTATGGAGGCCCAGTTCGCCGCGCTCAAGCCCAAGGAAGCCGAACTGGACGAGGCCGACAAGAAGCAACTAGCCAACGTGCAAAGGCTGATGACGGGCAACGCTCGCCCGGCCAACATCTATAACGGCGTGTTGAAGTCGCACTTGGGCTACGGCATACGCGGCGCCATCTGGTACCAGGGCGAAACCAACGCCGGCCGCGCGTACCAGTATCGCGACCTGTTCCCGTTGATGATCAAGAACTGGCGCGATGAATGGGGCCAGGGGGATTTCCCGTTCTATTGGGTGCAACTGGCCGACTTCACCCCCGAGCAGACTCAGCCGGGCGAAAGCGATTGGGCCGAGCTGCGCGAGGCTCAGACGATGACCATGTCGCGGCTGCCCAACACCGGCGAAGCGGTGATCATCGACATCGGCGAAGGGAAGGACATTCACCCCAAGAACAAGGTCGATGTCGGTCGCCGCCTGGCCCGCTGGGCGTTGGCCAAGGACTACGGCGTGAAGATCGCCTATCACAGCCCGCAGTACAAAGCGATGGAGAAGCAGGGAAACAAGGTCGTGCTGACGTTCGACGATGTCGACGGCGGCTGGCGGCCGTTCGATGTGGCGAATCCGGTGGGCTTCGCGATCGCCGGCGACGACAAGAAGTTCGTCTGGGCCAACGGCAAGGTTTTGCCCAATGGCACGGTCGAAGTCTGGGCCGACCAAGTCAGCGAACCGGCCGCCGTTCGTTACGGCTGGGCCAACAACCCGGTCGTCAACATGTACAACGCCGCCGGGCTGCCGCTGACGCCGTTCCGCACCGACGATTGGCCGGGCGTCAGCGTGGGCAAAGAGTAAGCCAGCGCCGCGCGCCCGCGACGCAACCCGTCGCGGGCGCGCGGCATTTTCATTTAGCGACCGATTGATGCCTGACAAAAAAACGCTGGTGATTGGTTCGGCCGGGCGCGTCGGCACGGCCGCGGTCCAGGAACTTCATCGTTGCGGCATTCCGGTGCGCGGGTTTGATCTGGCGCCGACGCGCGACATCTCGGACTTCGTCGTCGGCAGCATCGGCGAACCGAGCGCGCTGCGCGCTGCGATGACCGATGTGGGCACGGTGATCCATCTGGCCGCCACGCCCGACGACGAGGACGACTTCTTCGCCGGCATCCTGCCCAACAACATCGTGGGGGTCTATCACGTGCTCGAAGCGGCGCGAGCCGCCGGCGTGCGCCGGTTGGTGCTGGCCAGCAGCGGGCAGGTGAACTGGTGGCAGCGCGAGACGGGGCCCCTACCCATCAAGGCCGACGATCCGCCCAGCCCACGCTACTGGTACGCGGCGACCAAGATGTTTCTCGAATCGATCGGCCGCGGCTTTGCGGAGCAGCACGGCATGGAAGTGATCGTCGTCCGGCTGGGCTGGTGTCCGCGGACCAAGGAACAAGTCGAAGAGATCGCGGTCACCGATTGGGCGCAGGATGTCTATTTGAGCCCCGGTGACGCGGGGCGGTTCTTTGCCTGCGCGGTCACCGCGCCGCCATTGAAGTTCGCCATCGTGTACGCCATGAGCAACTATCTGCACAAGTGCTACCACGACCTGGGCCCGGCCAAGACGTTGCTCGGCTACGCGCCCCAAGAACATTGGCCGCAAGGGGTGGAAGTGGTGCTCGGTAAGCCGTGGACGGGTGCGAAGTAGACGGTGCCCGGCGAGGCGCTTTGAAGTAGGTGACCTGGGTGGCACGCCCAAGCGAAGCGCAGGGCGTGGTGAATCGCCAGGCGGCATCAGCACATAAAAACAGCCGTCAACGAGTTACGTCGCCGGCTGTTTAGAAGAGCGGAGGGCACGGGAGTCGAACCCGCAACCGGTTTCCCGGCACGACATTTCCAGTGTCGCCGCTAGCCATTCGCTTACCCTCCGAAGGCTGTATCAATTCAACGTACGCTGCGCAGCCACGATTCGCAAGCCGTCCGGCGGGGGCAAACGGCAAGACGCTGGCGATTCAGCCGTAGGGTACGCACCCTGTGCGTACCGATGAACCCGCGAAGCGCACACAACAATGGGTGGCCCAGCCGCTTGTCGGCTGGATCGCGCTAGCGACGAGAACAAGCATGTGGCGAAGAATCACCGACGACGTTGCGCGTTCTTCTTGTTGCTGTCGCAACCCGGCCGACTAGCGGCCGGGCCATCCCTTGATTAGCGCTTGCGCTGAGCGAGATGCTTGGTACGCACGGGGTGCGTACCCTACGAGTCTCGCACGAGCTACGCACTGGTGGACAAGCCCAATAGTGTCCGGTATTTGGCTGGAGTGCAAGTGCCGAGTGTATCAGAGGGTGTTGGCAATCGTCGCGCACTCGCGTGGCTGGCGACGGCGCGACGAGGAGCGGCGCTCCGTGGCCGCCTTCCGCGCAGCATCAACCACCGGCACGCACGCCTGCGCGAACCCGGCTCGGTTACGCTTGATTTTTTGCGCGGGCCTTGCGCCGCGCCAGGCTCGCCCGATCGAGCGCGACGCGCCGTTCGCGTTCCGCCAGGATCGGCGCGATTTCCGCCAGGCTGGCCCCCTGGGCAGCCATGCCCAGCAGGCTGAAGGCGTACTTGCTCGGCTTGGCACCGCTGTGCAGATCCAGCAGCAGCACGCCGATCACCGCCACGTAGAAGCTGAGCAGGATGCCTGAACGCTGCTCGCTGATCAGGTGGCTGAAGTTGGCAAACACCTTGAGCCAACGAAAGAACAGCTCCACCTGCCAGCGATAGCGATAGATCGTGGCAATCACGCTGGCCTCGACATCGAGCAGATTGGTCAACAGCCGCACGACTTCGCCCCCGTCACCTTGCACCACCACTTCGCGGAGCGGGATGTCGGGAGCTGGACGATGGGGCGAACCGGCCAGTCGGCCTGGCTGGTCGCTGACGATCCCCTGGGCTTGCTCTGCCGCCGTCAGCGGGCGAGTTGTTTCGGCCACGAACCGTGGGCTGCGGGCTCCCGCCTCGCGCAAGCGATGGACGAAAAAGGCTTGGGCTTTCACCTGCGCCGCGAGCAACGCAAAGCTGAAAATCCCGCGGTCGTAGACGTGAATCGCGCCGGGCTGGATGCTGCGCGCGGCGCTCGCGGCTTCGCTGGTCCCTTGGCCGCAGACGTCGATCACTTCCGGCAGCCAGTTGCCAATGTCCAGATGCAGATCGAGCCGCACTCCGGCGTGACGGCGGCTGCCGGCGCTCCGCTGCTTGATGGCCCAAGCCACATCGGCGGCCACGGCAAAAAACGACCCGTCCACCGCCAGCACCTTGGCGAGCGTGGCCGGCAGATCGGCGGGACGCGGGCCTCCTTGGGCTTGGGCAGCCGCGTGCAAACGCTGAATCAGCGGCTGCAGCAGCGTCGGATCGACCAGGGCATGAAAGTCGGACAGCGTGCTCTTGCACAGACGCCGCACGGTCAAATGCCGCTGCGCTTGGCGCGTCTGGCTGAAGTCTTCCAGCGTCCGTAAACTACGGAGCGTGGGATTGAAAAACGCCAGCAGATGAGCCACCACCACATCGTCCAGGAGCAACTGCTGATTGCCGTGCGCCGCCTGGTTGCGCAACTGACGAACGTGCTGCTCCAGCAGACGCACCTGCCGACCCCCCTGGACGGTTTCAGGCCAGATCGGCAACGGCTCCGGACGCTTCGCACCCTTTCGCATACGCGTAGTCTGCGCCAACTCGAAGAATCGCGCAACCCCAAACGGCCAAAAAAATTCCCGGTCAGTATTGGGACAAGCCACCAGTGGCACCAGTCGGCAATGAGAATCCTAAACGGAATGCTATCGGCGAAAGATCACTGGCCGACGGCCGCGGCCCACCGCTCGCGTTACGTCGCGAACCGGCGTCGTCATCCTTGACGGACGCGCGGTTGGTTCGCGACGGGCTAAGTTCCCTCTTAGCAGTTGATCGAGTGGAGCAGTGGGCGAGATCGTTGATGAGGTTGGTGATTCAGAGCGGACGATCGCAGCGGCGTGAGGAGTGAAAAACTTTTCTCTTCAGCAGTCGCCAGGTTTTTTGTCTCTCATTCACCCAGCGCGCGTGATCTTAACCGATGATCTGAATTTGGCAACACTCTTGTGCGCACGTTGTCGGAAAAATTTTATTTCTTCTTCGCGTCGCCGTGGTCGTGGTGATGATGATTGTGATCGTGCTCGTGCGCTTCGTGTTCGAGCGCGCCGGTGTAGGACTTACCAGCGATCGTCGCCGCGAGCGAGCACTTCACATCGAAGTTGCCGCTCAGCAAACTGCACAGCGCGTCGTTCGTGATCTCGTACTTGCCGTCGGCCACCTTGGCCAGTGTGTAGTCGACCGTCTTCCCCTTGTCGTCGAACGTCAGCTTCACCTCAGCGGGCAGGCTCTCGGCCGCCGGCATCGCCTTGGCCGCGCCGTCGAGCAAGTAGATCGCCACGCGATGTTTCTCGTCGTTATGCGTCAATTCCGCGTGAAAAGCATCTTCGCCCAACTCGATCAAATGGCCGCCGTGCGGGCCGAGCGCTTCGTGTTCGTGGTCATGATCGTGATCATGGTCGTGACCACCTTTCGTGCCTTGCGAACAACCGGCCAGCGCAGCGGCCGCGGGCACAAGCAACGAACCCAGGAACCAACGACGAGTGCGAATCATCCGAACCTCATGAGCAGAGAAAGAAGAGCGTGCGACGCGGCACAAGCGACATTCCAAACATTGTCGACAGATTCGTCAAGGGTCCGCGCACACTCGCGCCCGCGCTTGAGTTACACTAAACCACCCGGCGCTGGCGCTAGCATCGAGTGATAGTGCCAGCGCGAGCCATCGTCGATGTTCACCCGTGCAGCAGTCCTCGCATGAAGCCGATCGTCCTCAGTTCGCGTCAACACCCATTGTGCAAGTTGATTCGCGCGCTCGACCAGCCGCGCCAGCGCCGCCAGCGCGGCTTGTTCATCGCACCAGGGCGTCGCGCTATCGCCGTGGCGCTAGCTGTCGGTTGGCCGCTGGAACAGATCGTCGTCGCCGCCGACGAACGGAGCGAGCATTGGATCGACGAGGCGCACGGGGCGAAAGTTCCGGTGGCGTTCGTCGAGCGCGGACTGCTGGCCTATCTGAGTGATGTGCCGAGCGCGCCCGAGGCGATCGCGCTAGCAAAGCTTCCCGTCGCCGATGATAGCGCCCCCTTGCCCGATGGGCTGTCGATCGTGCTCGATCGGATTGGCGATGCCGGCAACGTCGGCACATTGATTCGCAGCGCCGACGCTGCCGGCGCCAGCGCGGTCGTCGCCACCGAGCAAAGCGCCGACGCGTTCAGCCTGAAGGCGGTCCGCGCCTCGGCCGGCAGCATCTTTCATCTGCCGCCGCGCCTATTCAGCCAGCGCGAACCGGCCAACCTGATTGCGCGCTTCGCGCACGAAAAGATTCCGATTGTCGTGGCCGCGGCGCACGGCGCGACCGACGGGTTGGAGTTCGACTGGCCGCGGCGCGCGGCGCTGGTCTTGGGGCACGAGTCGCAAGGGCTGGCCCCCGAATGGCTGAGCGCGGCGACGGCGCACGTCACGATTCCAATCTATGGTCGGGCCGAATCGTTGAACGTCGCCACGGCTGGCGCGCTGTTGATGTACGCCTGGCGACGCCGGTGGCGTTGACGCACCTCGTTGGCAATCTCGCCCCTACCACCGGCACAATCGTTACGACCGGACGTCCGTTGCGCCGGCCGTGCCGTCGCGGACAACTCGTGCGCGTTATACCGTGCGCTGGCGAAAATCTTTGGGCTTTTTACCCTCCCCGCAAAGGCGTCAGAGTTTAGCTGCGTGTTATATTTTCACGCTCAACAGCTAAGCCCTAGCGTGGCAGATTCTGCCCTCGCCGCCGGGCTTAAGAGCCCTGACCGTGCCCGCCTTCAAATCAAATCAAACTACAGGACCGGGGGGGATTGCACATGACCAAGCTAGCCAAGAACGAAGTCGCCACCAATCGCCGCACCAGCAACGATCGCCGCGGCAACGAACGTCGTCAGAACAGCGCTCCGGTCGAAGTTGAACGCCGTGGCGTCGAACGCCGTGAAAAGGTACAGCGCCGCCGGCAGATCGACCCCACCACCTGCGAACGCGACTACACGACCGAAGAAGTCGAATTCATGAACGCCATGGAAGTCTACAAGCGGGCTAGCGGCCGCATGTTCCCCACCTGCAGCGAAGTGCTCGAAGTGATCCGCGGCCTGGGCTATATGAAGGTCGCCGCGCCGATCGTCTCGGTCACCTGCACCACGCCGGCGGGCGATAGCAGCGTCACCTGCTAGTCGACGTCGCCTAAGAATCGACCCGCGCCAGCAAACAAACTATTCAACGGCCCGCCTCGATAACTCCGGGGCGGGCCGTTGTCGTTTCCTAGGGCCGGAAAATGTCTCTCGAGGTACGCGTCACATCAGCGCGTGCCAGCACGGCAAACTGGCATTGACCGCTGGCGGGCTCCTGTTATAGTCCCGCCCCCGCAACCCGCAGAGTCGGCCCACGCTCGCCGCGATCGTGTAGTAAGCTGCGCGACGCGCTGACGATTACGTAAACTTTTCCGGTTAGTTTGAAGATGACGCCTGCTGGCGGTCGATGACGGACGACAAGGTTCGCTCATCGGCGGCAGACTTGTCGCTAGCCAGGCGGCTTGAACCCCTCAGGGACGAGGAACGTCGGTATCAGGAGTGGCAGGGACGCCACGCCGACCGCGTTTCCGCCCACAACTATCTACAAGGGCGACGCGCTCATGCGTTCAACGATTTTCCGGCTTGCCGTGGCTGGCTCGGTCATGATTTGCTCCAGCGGTTGCCGCACCGGCGCCAATGGTTGGTCGCTGCCGTCGTTTGCCAAGAAGAAGCCGCCGGCCAACGCCGCTTACGCTGGAACGACTTCGCCCAGTTACCCGACCCTGCCCACCGCCGGCGCCACGCCCACCACGCCAGGTTCGTCGAACCCGTACGCCGCTGGCGGCGCGAATCCTTACACCACGGCCGCCACGGCCACGCCGACCGGCGCGAGCGCGCCCTATCCAATTGGTAACGGCTATCCGGCCGCTGGTTCGTACCCGGCCGCGGGGGCTGGCTATGCCTCGACCCCGACGCCGACCACCACGACCAATCCATATGCCGCTGCCGGCTATTCGTCGCCGAGCACCTATCCGAACAGCTACCCGGCGGCCGGAGCCTCGGCCGCGACGGCTGGCACGTCGTATCCTTCGGCCACTTCGTACCCGACGGCGACAGCCGCGGCCACGACGCCGAGCGCCACTGGCAATGGGTACGCCGCGAACGCCTACAACGCGGGAACGACCGCGGCCGCCAATCCGTACAGCGCCGCGGCGAACCCGACGGCGGCGGTCCCGGCAACCACGCCGGCTAGCGCCTATCCGACGACGGCCGCGACGGTTCAGACTCCGTACACCCCGGGCCAGACCGGCTACCAGACGCCGGGCTATCCAACGGCTGCTACGACGGGCGGATACGCCACGGCCAGCGCCACAAGCGCCCCGGGCACCGGCACACGCTATGTCGACGTCGCTGCTCAACAGGGTGGCGCTTCGGCCGCGGGGAGCCCCGTGCGCACCGCCGCGGTCCCGGCCGAATACGCCGCCGGCAACACTGCTTATCCGTCGACCGCGACGACCGCCCAGGCGCCGTATACGCCGGGCCAGACGGGCTACACGCCGGGCAACACGGGCTATACGCCGCCGTCAACGCCGGCCTATTCGTCCCCCGCCACGCAGTACACGACTCCGAACGCGCCGACTTCGTACCGCCCAGGCAGCACGAAGGAATATGCACCGGCAGTTGGCGCGGGTGCGTCGGCCAATCCTCAGGGAGTGCAGCCGGCCAGTTACTCGACCGCTGCCTTGCCAAGCTCGCCGAGCGCCACCGCTCCGGCCACGTCGGCGGCCTATTCAACGGCCGCGCCGACCGCTGTGCCGCCGGCTTCAAGCACTCCGGCCGCCACGACGCCGGGTATCTCGGTCCCTGCCTACGGGCAGTAAACATCGGGTGAGCTGATCGAGCGCGCCTCGTAGCGACCGCCGTCAAGCAGCAGATCGTTGCCACGGTTGGCGTGGTTGACCACGGCGCTTGCTCCTACGGCTTCACGACGAGCGCGAGCTTGGTTCGCGCTCGCGGCGCTCCTCATCGCTGGCCGCTTCAAGCCGCATGTTCGCGCCATGTGGAATTGCGTTACGGCCCCTTAAATCGGTGCGCCGATTGCGACGATTCCATCTTCGGGTCAGGGACGACTTTTTTCTTTTGAGACCGTGACGCATGGCTCGGCAGCGGCATCCCATCAATCGACCAGACACGGAGGTCGAAATGTCACCGCGCCGCAAGCTGCGAATCGATCGGGCCGAGCCCGAAGCGGTCAAAGGGCCGTTAGCGCCCGAAAAGTCCCCCCAGCAGGCAGCCAGCGCCTCGTCCGAGGGCGCAGAGCCGGTGGAGAACTGTCCGGTGGTCCGTTGCCATAGCGTGTTGCTGCGCCGGTCGGGGCGCGGCCGCACGCGGATCACGTTCTTCTAAGCTGGCCGGCTTGGCGTTATCTTAGTGGTCTCGGCCACTCCTCTCCTCAAGCCCAAGAATAGAGCGATTCTCGCTAGGTTCTGGTGTCTGGGTGGCACGCCCGTCCTTCGGGCGTGGGGAAGCATGTACCGCCCCAATATTTGATTGACGATTCCCCACGCCCTGCGCTGCGCTTGGGACGTGCCACCCCAGTTGCAGTTTCCGGGAAGCTGTTCTCGCTGTCCCTGGGTCGGGGTTCGCACGAGATTCTACCCAGGGACGGCTATCCCTGGGCTTTGCTGGGGCGGGACGCTTCTCGCCGCGCCCTGGAACACTCGTTCCCGCTGGTTGCTCCCCCCACCCACTTGGCTTATCTTGTCGGGTTGATCGACCCTTAGCGAGTAATCGCCCTGCGCCGAAACAACCTTCGAGCCGGCGATGACCGCTCGTGGCAACCGATAATCGGGCCAGTTCCGGGAGAGGAAAACATGATGCGTTCCATTCTGTGCTCAAGGCGGGCCGTGGCCTTGGCGGCCGTCGCGTGGTGTTGTGCCGCGACGATCCAGGCCGAGATCAAGCTGCCGGCCGTGATCGGCAGCAACATGGTGTTGCAACAAGGCAAGCCGGTGAACGTCTGGGGCCAGGCCGACCCGGGCGAAAAGGTAATGGTTGCGCTGGCCGGACAGTCGGCCGAGGCCACCGCCGGCGCCAATGGCCGCTGGCGATTGGCCATCGAGCCGCCCGCCTTGGGTGGCCCGTACGAGATGACGATCACGGGCAAGAACCGCATCGAGTTGAACAACATCCTGGTCGGCGAAGTTTGGGTCTGCTCGGGTCAGTCGAACATGGAGTGGACCGTCGCCCGCTCCAAGAACCCGCAAGCGGAAATCGCCGCGGCCAAGTTTCCGAAGATTCGGCTGTTTACGGTTACCAAGGCCCTGAGCAACGACGAGGCCAAGAGTGACTGTGTCGGCCAATGGGTCGAATGCAGCCCCGAGACCGTGCCGAACTTCTCGGCAGTGGGTTACTTCTTTGGCCGCGAACTGCACCAACGGCTGAACCAACCGATCGGGCTGATCAACACGTCCTGGGGCGGCACGCCGGCCGAAGCCTGGACCACGCGAGCGACCTTGGCCGCGAACGAGTTGCTCAAGCCGATCGACGAGCGCGGCACCCAGGGGGTGCAAAATCTGGCCGAGGCCGAGAAGAAGTTCGCCGAAGAGATGGCCAAATATCGGGAAGCTGACAAGCAGGCCGTGGCCGATAAGCAGCCTCGCCCGCGGGCGCCGCGTCCGCCGCTGGCCAAAGGGCCGAGCTTTCCCAGCACCTTGTACAACGCGATGGTCAATCCGCTGGTACCGCTGGGCATTCGCGGCGTCATTTGGTACCAGGGCGAGGCCAACGCCGGTCGGGCGTTCCAGTACCGAACACTGTTGCCGGCCCTGATTGGCGATTGGCGCAAGGCGTTTGGCCAGGGTGATTTTCCATTTCTGGTGGTGCAGTTGGCGAACTACAGCCCCAGCCGGCCCGAATTGTCGAACAGCACTCAACAAAGCGCGTGGGCCGAACTGCGCGAGGCCCAGACGATGACCGCGGCCAACGTGCCGAATTGCGGCTTGGCGGTATCGATCGACATCGGCGACGCGCTGGATATTCACCCCACCAACAAGCAAGACGTCGGTCGCCGGCTGGCCCTGGCCGCGCTGGCCAAGACGTACCAGCAACAGGTCGAGTACTCGGGCCCTTGGTACGCCGGCAACGATCGTGAAGGTTCGACGATCCGCATTCGTTATCAGCACGCCGGCGACGGATTGGTGGCCAAGGGTGAAAAGTTGCTGGGCTTTGCCATTGCCGGCGCTGACAAGAAGTTTGTCCCGGCCGAGGCCCGGATCGATGGCGAGACGGTCGTGGTGTCGAGCGACCAGGTCGCCGAACCGGTGGCCGTGCGCTATGCCTGGGCCGATAACCCGAACTGCAACTTGTACAACAAGGCCGGGCTGCCGGCGGTGCCGTTCCGAACCGACGATTGGGCAGGCGTGACATTCGCGGCGCGGTAACGCGCGGGGCTCGCTGTCCCCCGCGGGCCGAAAGCTAACGACAACCCGCCAAGTCTCCGTGCCGTCGTCATGCTTCGGTTTTCAAAACTGAATCTTGCATTGCGGAAGCGCCGCGCGCAATCGCGTTATCGTCGCGTCGGTCGCTTTGACGTTCTTCAAAGTTAGCACTTGAATCTGCTGCATTCCGGCTAGCTTGTTAAGGCCAGCGTCGTCGATCGCGGTAAACGACAAGTCGAGTTCTTGCAGTTGCGGAAACACACGCAGTTGCTCGATGGCCTCGTTCGTGATGGGCGTGTGATTTAGCAGCAACTTTCGCATCTGCGGGAAAGCGCGCAGCGAGACCCAACCGGTACTGGTGACGCGCGTGTTGGAGAGTCCAAGATAGGTGAGATTGGTCAGGCCCTTGATCGTCTCCATGTCCGCGTCGGTGACCGGCGGCAAGTTGCCAAGAAGCAATGTGTTCAGATTCTTGAGACCGCGCAAATGCACGAGCCCCGCGCCGGTAATCTTGGAAGTCGCCAGCGACAACTCAGTCAGATGGGTTAGCCCTTCGATATGGGGCAAGGCGGCGTCGGTGATTGATGTCGCCTCCAGCCGCAGATTGGTCAGATTCGTCAATCCTTCGAGATTGACCAAATCATCGTCCTTCAGTTCTCGGTCTTGAAATAAATCCTAGTTAATCCACCGCCT